>DASZZG010000113.1:0-15038 GCA_035543355.1 Solirubrobacteraceae bacterium
AAGGGCAAGCTGACGCGGGAGCAGGCCGACGCACAGGCTGAGCAGATCGTCGGGCGCACCCTGGGAACCACCGAGTACGAAGGCTTCGGCGATGTCGACTTCGTGATCGAGGCGGTTCCCGAGCGGATGGAGATCAAGCGCGCGGTCTATGCCGAGCTCGACGCCGCGACGCCAGGCCACGCGATCCTTGCCTCGAACACCTCGTCGCTGTCGATCTCCGAGATGGGCGAGGCGACCAGCCGGCCCGACAAGGTGGTCGGTTTTCACTTCTTCTATCCGGCGTCGGTGATGCGCCTGGTTGAGGTCGTCGAGGGCGACGACACATCGCCCGAGACGATGCAGGCCGCGATCAACTTCGTCCAGCAGATCCGCAAGATGCCGATCCGCTGCGGCGAGGTTCCAGGCTTCGTCGTCAACCGGATCCTCAACTCCGCGGTCTCGGAGGTCTGGCGCCTGCAGGAGGAGACGGGCACGTCGCCGCAGGACGTCGACAAGCTCGTCGCCGAGTCGCGAGCCGCGCCGATGGGCCCGTTCTTCCTCTGTGATCTGCTCGGGCTCGACACCGTCCTGCACGTCGCCGAGCACCTGCGCGACTCCTACGGCGACCGTTTCTACGTGCACAAGGGGATGGCCGAACTGGTGGCCGCGGGCAACCTTGGCCAGAAGACCGGGAAGGGGTTCTATGAGCACGGAGACTGAGTCCACGGGGGCCGCGGAAGCGCTGGGAGGCGAGCGCGCAGTCGAGCGCTTCGCGCTGAAGATGCTCGTCGAGTCGTGTCTCGTGCTCGAGGAGGGAGTCGCGACCACACGCGACATCGACCTCGGCATGATGGCCGGGGCAGGGATCATCCCGCCGCCCTTCGCACGCGCCGACGAGCTCGGCCTCGATCAGATGCTGGCCGACCTCGAGCGCGCCCGCGACGAGTGGGGCGATGCGTTCGAGCCACCGACGATCCTGCGGCGGCTGGTCGCCCAGCGACGCCTCGGCAAGAAGACGGGACAGGGCTTTCACCCCTATCCGCAGCCCGACGCCGACTTCGATCAGGGCGACGCCGTCCAGCTCGAGACGCGCGACGGGGTGGCGATCGCCTGGCTGAACCGGCCTCCGGCGAACTCGATCTCGCCCGAGGTGATCGGGCAGCTGTCGAAGATCTGGGACCACGTCGACGGCAGCGCGGAGCTGCGGGCGCTGATCATCGCCTCGGCGAATCCGATGCTCTTCTGCGCCGGCGCCGACATCAAGTCGTTCACCAAGATGGACGCGGACTCGGGCCGCGAGCTGCTGGACTCGGGGCATAGCTTGCTGCGCTCGTTCGAGCGCTCCTCGACCGTGACAATCGCCGCAGTCAACGCGCTCGCGTTTGGCGGCGGTTGCGAGCTGGCGATGGCCTGCGACGTTCGCCTGGCGGCGGATTCGGCGATGTTCGGCCAGCCCGAGATCAACCTCGGCATCATCCCCGGCTTCGGCGGCACTCAGCGGCTGCCGCGGCTCGTGGGGGAGGCCAAGGCGCTCGAAATGAACGTGACCGGCGACGCGATCTCGTCCGAGGAGGCCTTCGAGTTCGGGCTGGTCAACCGCGTGGTCGAAGACCACGAGCTGTTCGACACGGCGCTCAGCTGGGCGCGCAAGCTCGGCGGGCAGGCCCCGATCGCGATCGAGCAGATCAAGCGCGTCTCGCACGCCGGCGATCTCGACGCCGGGATCGAGGCCGAGAAGGGCGGTTTCGTGACGGCGTTCGCGTCCGAGGACGCGCGCGAGGGGATCGGCGCCTTCCTGGCGAAGCGCAAGCCGCGCTTCGAGGGCAAGTGACACAGACCCAGCAGGCGGCTCGCCCCGGCGTGGCGCGCCTCGCGGAGTTGGTCAGCTCTGCCGGCTCGACCGTGGCATTGACGGGTGCGGGCGTCTCGGTGCCGTCCGGCATCCCCGACTTTCGCTCCCCGGGCACGGGCATGTGGGAGCGCGTGGACCCGATGGAGGTCGCCCACATCGACGCCTTCCGGCGCGATCCGCAACGCTTCTGGGGCTTCTATTCCCAGCGCTTCACCACGCTGCGCGACAAGCGCCCCAACGGCGCCCACGAGGCGCTGGTCGAGCTGGAACGCCGCGGGCTGCTCGACGCCGTCGTCACGCAGAACATCGACATGCTCCACCGCCGCGCCGGCACGCGCGAACTCGTCGAGGTCCATGGCACGATCGAAAGTTGCTCGTGCCTGTGCTGCGGTGACTCACACGAGCTCGACAGCGTCAAAGCGCGGATCGAGGCGGGCGCCGACGGCGTGCCACGCTGCGACTGCGGCGATCCGCTCAAGCCGGATGTCGTGCTCTTCGGCGAGCTGTTGCCCGAAACGGCGTTGAGCCGCGCCTGCGAGCTTGCGGCGGGCGCCGATCTGCTGCTCTGCGTCGGCAGCTCGCTCGAGGTCCATCCAGTCGCTGGACTGCCGGATTTGACGTTGCGATCCGGCGGCCAGGTGGCGCTGGTCACCCAGGGCCCGACGCCGTATGACTCGGCTGCGGTCGTCAAGCTCGAGGGCGACGTCGTCGACGAGCTGCAGTCGCTGGTGGCAGCGCTCGACGGCTGAGCTCGCCGCCACGCCGGCGGCATCACACGCTGCAAGCGTGTGCCCGCAGCGCAACCCTTGCGTTTGCAACGGTTTGCTAGGAACGATGCGGCATCGGGGCCTGACGAGACGGCGGCTGATCGAGATCGGCGGCGGCGCGCTGCTGGCACGCGCGCTCGCACCGGTCGCATCGGTGAGCGCGGCGCCGTCACGCGGCCTGGCGAGCTTCGGCATGCGTGTGCCGGGCGCGGCGCTCGACCCGACCGCCGCCGCGGTGGCGGCCGGCGCGGGCTTCGTCGTCACGCCACCGCTACGCGCTCCCGCACGCTTCGACCTCGTCGGGCTCCGCTGGCGCAGTCGCGGAGCGCGAGCGCTCGAGCTGCGCGTCCGCAGTGGCCTGGGGCGCTGGAGCCGCTGGGTGCGCGTCGCCCCACAGGGTCATCACGCGCCCGATCCGGGCAGCGTCGAATCACGCCGCGGCGCTGCGGCGCCGACCAGCGAGCCGGTCTGGGCCGGCGGGGCCGATTTCGTGCAGTTGCGATTGCCCGGCCGAACCGACGGGCTCGAGCTGCGCTTCGTCCGCAGTCCGGGTCGCGCGCTGGCGCGGACGGCGCGGCAGCAGTCGCCGCGGGCCGTCGCGGCCGACGGCATGCCGCAGATCATCCCGCGCACGCAGTGGGACCCGCACAACGAATGCCGGCCGCGCACGACGCCGGAGTACGGGGAGGTACTGGCCGCCTTCGTCCATCACACCGAGAACGCCAACGACTACTCGGCCGATCAGTCCGCCGCGCTCGTGCGCGCGATCGCTCTCTTCCACCGTGACACCAGAGGCTGGAACGACATCGGCTACAACTTTCTCGTCGACCGCTACGGGCAGATCTTCGAAGGGCGCGCCGGCGGCATCGACATGGCCGTTGTAGGCGCCCAGGCGCAGGGCTACAACGACCAGTCGAGTGGGATCGCGCTGATCGGGTCGTTCGTTTCGTCGCCGCCGCCCGATGTCGCGACCAGGGCGCTCGCCGGGCTGATTGCCTGGAAGCTGTCATTGCACGGCGTGCCGGTCGCCGGCAGAGTCACGCTGACATCGCGCGGCGGGAGCGACAATCGCTACTCCTCGGGAACGGCGGTGCCGCTCGACCGGATTCCCGGTCACAGGGATGGGGACAGCACCGACTGTCCCGGCAATGCGCTCTACGCGGAGCTGCCGCGGATTCGCGAGCTCGCGGCCGCGAGCGCTCCGGCGATAGTCGGCGGCGGCGCGCTGACGCTGACGGTCGACAAGCGGGCGTTGGTCGCCGGCGACTCACTCGCCCTCGCCGGGGTGCTGACGGCGTCCGGCGCCCCGGTGGCGGGCGGTGCGATTGAGCTGCAGAGCGCCGGGGCCGGGGGCTTTCACACTTTCGCCTCCACCGTCACCGCGGCGGACGGTTCCTGGAAGGCGACGCTCTCACCCACGCAGAACGATCGTCTGCGGGCCCACTTCGCGGGCGACGCCCAGCACCCCGAGGCGACTTCGAAGACGCTTACGCTCGCGGTGGCGCCGAAGCTGGAGTTGGCGCCGCTCAACCCCCGGGTCCGGCCAGGCGCTGCGCTGCATGTCGGCGGCACGGTCGAGCCGAGCAAGCGGTTGCGCCTTGTGATCGAGCGCCGCACGGGCAAGGGCTGGGCGGGCAGCGGCACGCATCGCCTGCGGGTGACCGGCGGGAGCTTCAGTGGGGTGGTGAAGCTCGCGAAGCCCGGGCTCTACCGCGTGCGCGTGGTCTTTCCCGGCGACCGGCGCAACGCCAAGGCGAGCTCGCAGCCGGTCACGGCGCGCGTGCTGCGCCACTAGCGACGGCAGGCGCCGCAGGCGCCGTGCAGCACCACCTCGTGGTCGTCGACGGAGAAGCTGAGGCGCTGTGCGACGCTCGAGATCGCGCGCTCGAGGTCGTCGTCGTCGAACGGCGCGATCCGCCCGCAGCTGTCGCAGACGACGTGGTGGTGGTGATCTCCGCTGGGCAGCATCGGCTCGTACCGGGTGACGCCTTGGCCGACGTCGACGCGCTGGATCAGGCGGCGCTCGCTCAGCAGCTCGAGGATGCGGTAGACGCTCGCGCGGCCGACCGCGCGGCCCTGGCGACGCAGCTCGTCGTCGATCTCCTGCGCGCTGAGCGCGCAGCTCTGGCCGCCGAGGAGCTCGATCACCGCGCCGCGCGCGCCGCCGCGGCGATACCCGGCGGCGTGCAGGGCGGTCAGCGTGTGCTCCACCCAACGGGCCTGCTCGCTGGTGCTCATGCGCTCACCGCGGCGATGCCGCCGCGCGCAGCGGTCGCTGCTTCGACGGCAAGATAGAGCGCGACGATCACGCCGGCGATCGATCCGCCGGCGGCCGTGTGCGCGTAGAAGGAGAGGTAGAGCCCGCCGATCCCTGAGGCGATTGCCAGCGCCGTTGCGATCGCCATCATCGGCACGATGCGCCGCGCGAGCCGGCGCGCTGTCGCCGCTGGGCCGACGAGGATCGCGACGACCAGCAGGTTGCCGAGCCCCTGCACGGCGATCAACACCGCCAGCGCGAGCAGCGCCAGCAGCGCAAGGTCGACCCTCAGCGGCGCCAGTCCCAGCGACGGCGCGCTCGCGCGGTCGAACCCCACCGCCAAGAGGCGCCCGTGGAGGCGCCAGATGACGATCAGCACGCAGAGCGAGAGCGCCCCGGCAAGCGCCAGATCACCGTCGGAGGAGCCGAGGATGTCGCCGAAGAGCAGATTCGCGATCCCCGGTGGCGTGGTGGCAGACAGGGCCAAGAGGACGCCGAGCCCGAACAACCCGGTGACGACGACGGCGACGGCCGTGTCGCGACCGACCACCGGTGTGCGCCCTGCGACAGCCACCGCGCCGGCGGCGACGACGATCCCGGCGGCGCCGCCGAGCAGCAGCGGCAGCCCGGTGAGCGCGGCGAGCACCAGTCCGGGGAAGAGCGCGTGGGCCAGCGACTCCGCGCTGTAAGACAGTTGGTAGAAGATCACCCAGCAGCCAAGCGTCCCTCCGGTGACGCCGAGCAGGACCACCTCGGCAAGGCCGCGTCGAATCACTCCCTGTTCCCACGGGTCGCCGAGCGCGTGCCAGACGGTCGCAGCGTGTGGAAGCGCCGCGGTCATTCCGGCCCGTGCCCGTGGTCGTGGTGGTGCGGTGGGAGCACGCCGGGGCCGATGCCGCCGCCCTCGCGCGGGAGGTCGACGATCGCGCCGGCGTATGTCGCCTCGAGCACAGCTCGCGAGAGCGTCTGGTCAGGGACGCCGAACGCGACCTGACGCCGGTTGAGGCAGAGCACCTGGTCCCAGCCGCGCGCCTGCTCGACGTCGTGCGTGGCGATCATCAACGCGCGTCCCTCGGCCGCGAGGTCGTCGATCAGGGCCGTGATCAGCTCCGCGCTCGGCGCGTCGAGCCCCGAGTAGGGCTCGTCGAGCAGCAGCAGGTCCATATCCGCCATCAGCGCGCGCGCGATCAGCACGCGCTGGCGCTGACCGCTGGAGAGCTCGCCGAAGGTCGAGCGATCGTGCGCCGCCAGCCCGACGCGGTCGAGCGCGGCCAGCGCCCTTCGCCGCTCACTGCGGCCCGGTCGCCTCCACCAGTCGAGCCGTGCCAGCGTTCCCATCAACGTGACGTCGAGCGCCGAGACAGGGAAGTCCAGGCGGGAGCGGTCGGTCTGGGGAACGGTCGCGCAACGCGTGCGCATCGTCAGCGCTCCGGCGGCGGGCGCCAGCTCGCCGAGCAGCACACGAAAGAGCGTCGTCTTGCCGCCTCCGTTGGGGCCGAGCACGCCGATGCGGTCGCCGCGCGAGACGCTGAAGTCGGCGCCGACAAGGGCGGGCGCCCCGCCGTAGCCGGCGGAGATCGCCCGTGCGACGACGAGCGGCCCGCCGTGTGGCGCCTCGCCCTGAGCGCCGCGCGCCGCGGCGCCCGCTTCGCCCGTGGCAGCGGCGCTCATCGGTTCATCGCTCCGGCCGGAGCGGTCGGCACGTGGCGACGCGCGCGCAATGGCAGCGCGCGGAGCGCTGCGGCGAGACCAAAGACTGCGCTCGCGAGGACGGCGATCGTTGCGCCTGGCGGCGCGTTGAACTTCACCGACAGCCACAGGCCGACGGTGCCCTCCAGCGCGACCAGCGCGATCGACGCGAGCTGCCACGAACCCAGTCGCTGCGTCCACAGGCGGGCCGTCGCCGCGGGCACCACGAGTAGCGCCGTCGCCAGCAGCGCGCCGACCGCCGACAGCGCGGCGACTGAGACCAGCGCGACGAGCGCCAGCAGGGCTGCGTCCGTGATCGCCGAGTTCACGCCCAGCGTGCGCGCGCCGTGCTGATCAAACCCGGTCGCCAGCCAATGGCGGCCAAGGACGAGCGTCGTGCCCAGCGACAGCGCGCTGACCGCGGCGGCAAGCACGACGTCGCCCGTACCGATCGCCAGCAGGCTGCCGAACAGCAGGCTCTCGACGTGCGCACCCGAGCGGAAGACGTCGGATGCGAGGATGACCCCGAGCGCCAGCGCGCCGACGAGCACGAGCGCAGTCAGGCTGTCGTAGCCGTCGCGCCCGCGGCGCGCGAGCCGTCCGACAGTCGCCGCGAAGATCGCCGCCGCGCCGAGGGCTCCCAGCGGCGCCGCGAAGCCCAGGCCATCGGCGACGACCAGTCCCGGAAAGGCCGCCGTGCCGACTGCGTGGGTGTAGAAGGCCAGCCCGCGCAGCACGATCCACGTCCCCAGCAGCCCCGCTCCGACCGCGAGCAACAGCACCTCGGCGAGTCCGCGCTGCACGAACGGCAGAGAGAAGGGATCGAGCAAGAGGGAAAGGATAACGAGAATGAGCCTCGTTACCGTCTAATCGCCGGCGCCGGTCGCTGCGGTCAACTTCCCCTTAGCAGGCTGATCAGCGATTGCGGCGTCACCGCGCGTCCGATGTGAAGTCGCGGCATCATCAGCGGCTGCGCGGTCGATTCGCGCGATCCGGCCGCCGTCGTGAAGGCCATCGTGAAGCCTGCGCTGCGGACTCCCGCGACCACGCGGGCGTTCAGCGCGCCGAAGGGATAGGCGAAGAAGTAGACGGGATGGCCGAGCGCGCGCGCCAGCGCCCGCTTCGAAGCGCCTACCTCGCGTCGCAGATGAGCCGCATCGACCAGCCGCAGGTCGACGTGCGAGCGGGTATGGTCGCCCACGTCCATTCCCGCCAGGTCGAGCCGCCTGACCTGCGCGGCGTTCATGAAGCCGGGCTGGTGGAAGCGGCCGGTGATGACGAAGAACGTCGCCTTGAGGTGCTCGCGACGCAGCACCGGCAGGATGTGGCGGACATCGTCGACGTAGCCGTCGTCGACGCTGATCAGCACCGGCTTGCGCGGCAGGCGAGCGTGCCGGTAGAGAGCGTCGAAGAGCTGCTGCTGCGTGACCGAGTGGTAGCCGGCCCGTCGTAGCGCATGCATCTCGGCCGCAAATCTGGCCGGGTCGATCGTCAGGTCGGTCTCGATCGAATTGGCGCCCGGCCGCAGCGGGTTCACACGGTGGTAGGTGAGCACCGGGACGTGTACCGTCCGCCGCGGGGTGCGCCCACCTGGCGGTATCAAGCGTCCGACGTGCCGCGCCTTAGGCCTCGGCTTGGCTCGTAACGCGCCTGCGCGAGCATCGTGGCCGTGCTTGCCGTCGTGTCCACCGCCGCCTGAGCCGCCACAGCCGGCGCCCAGCGATGGGACGGCGATCGCAAGTGCAACGCAGGCGATGCGGGGGTCTACCGACACGGCTCCAAAATACCCGCCGCCCTCGCTCGGCGATGCTCGTCGTCAGAGTCCCGGTGCGAAACGATAGGCGCTGTGGGGCGGCACCAGTCCGCCAATCTCGAGCACGACCTCGGCGTGCCGGCGCAGCGGGATCGCGCCGGGGTCGCGCCGCCACGGGCGCCCATCGACGAAGGCGCGCACCTGGCTGCCCGGCGTTGCGGAGAATGCCGCTACGCGACGCCGCGAGAGCGGCTGGCCCCAGATCGCGAACAAGTCGCGCAACGTCAGCGACCGTCCGGATCGGACCTCGATCACCCCGGTCGGCTCGACCGTTCTCGCCGGATAGGAGCAGCGGCCGCCGCTAACGTAGGCGCCCGCGCGTCGCTGCGGCGGCGCGATCCCGATTCCCGCCGGGACGATCACCGCCCTGCGGTCGGCGAAGACTTCGACGTGCACGCCGAACCGCGCCGCGAGCAGCCTGGCGCAGCGCAGTCGCCCGATGGCAATTCCGTCTCGTGCGGCTGCCGACAGGGGAGACGGGTGAAACGACTGCCCGACGCCGATCGGCACGGCGGGCGGCGAAGGCTGGGCGGAGCGGTGAGGCCCGCAGGCGCCGAGGACGACCGCAACCACGGCGACGATGACCCCGGCGTCCGTGCGCCGTCCTTGCTCGAAGGTCACGACGGCAACCTACGTTGCCCGAGCGGTCGGCTGGTAGCTTTCGGCGCGCCCGTGCGATCGCTCCGCAGAGCCAGAACGCAACTGTTGGCGGCCGCGATCAGCGCGGTTGTGCTGACTGCCTTGCCCTCTGCCGCCGGAGCGGCAGGCACCATCCAACCGCTGCGGGCGGGGCCGCTGCCGGCACCGGTCTTCGCCAAGCCGTTCAAGGACCGTGTGCTGCGCCATGCGCCGACGCGCGCCGCGGCGGCATCGGTCGCCGCGAGGCCGGAGCAGCCCTACGCGACGCCCGACGGCTACACGGTGCTGGTGGCCGTGTCGGCAAGCTATCCGGACAACGCCCAGACGCAGGCGGTCGTGCAGAACAACGTCAACTTCCTCGCGACCCGCACGCACGGCACCGAGCTCGGCCAGCTGCACGTGCTGGTCGCCCGGCCCGCCGAGATCCACGCCCAATGTGGCGCGGCCGAGGCGGTCGCCTGCTACTTCCCGGGAGAACGCCGGATGTACATCCCGGGCGAGCCTGACCCGAACGCGCCGAACATCCCCGTCGAGTACGTGATGACCCACGAGTACGGGCACCACATCGCCACCTTTCGCCAGAACGCGCTCGACGACGCGCTCGACGGCGCGTTCACCTCCGGCCCCGAGTACTGGGCCACGTACGAGCACATCTGCGCGGGCGTCGAGGCCGGCCACTACTTCCCCGGCGACCAGGGCGAGCACTACCTCGACAACCCCGGGGAGGGCTGGGCTGACTCCTACGCCCATCTGCCCGAGCACTACCCCAACTTCCTCTTCCAGTTCGATCCCAGCTTCACCCGCGACCAGGGAGCCTTTGACGCGATTCACCGCGACATCGCGGATCCCTGGCAGGGAAATGTCAGGCAGACATTCAGCGGCCAGCTCGGCGCCCGCCGGCACAACCAGAGCTTTCATCAGACGGTCACGCTCGACGGACCGCTGCTCGTCAGGCTCACGGCGCGCCGCGGAGCCCAGTTCGCGATCCGGCTCGCTATCAACGGCCGGACCGTCGACCGGTCGAAGAACACCTCGAACCACGTTGGTATCAGCGGCAGGTTGTGCGCGCCCCCCGGCTCGCCGCCGTCCGTCGACGTCGGCTTCAAGGTCCTACGCAGGCGCGGCTCGAGCCCCTTCACGCTGACGGCTCAGTACGCCGGCTGAATCAGCGTCTGGCGCCGTAAAGCGAGAGCATCAGCGCCTGGATCTCGCCTGACGTCTCGCCCCTGGACGGGCAGCAGATCGGCCCCCCTGGAGCGCTGATGCCGATTTCGAGGTGCGGGCCGCTGGAGATGCCGACCTGGCCACAGCCGACCTGGGCGATCGGCTGGCCCACGCTCACGTGCGCGCCGACCGGAACGAGCGCCGGTGACGCGTGGCCGTAGTAGACGTAGCGGCCGGCGTTCCGTCCCGCATCGACCTTGAGCACCGGCGCATCCGCTCCAAAGCCGCTGATCCCCTCCTGAACGATCGTGCCGCCGGTGACGGCGACGAGCACGGCATCGGCTCCGCATGACCGGTCGACGGTGCCGATGTCGACTCCCTGGTCGAGTGTCCAGTGGTCCGGGTCCAGGACGATCGAACGTGGCTGGATCGGGAATACCCAGCTCGCCGCGCCGACGCCGTCCGCCTGCGCCGGCAGGCCGGGGGCCGGTGCCGGCGCTGGTCCCGGCGCGGCAGTCGGTGTCGCGCGCAGTGCCGCCAGCGTGTCGCGGTCGGCCACCCCGGTGGCGGGCATGCCGTGTGCTCGCTGGAACCTGCGCACCGCGCGCGCCGTGCGGCGGCCGAAGATGCCCGCCTCGCGCACCGCGAATCCGGCGTGCACGAGCAGTCGCTGGAGCGTGCGAACGTCGCGACCGCGATCGCCGTTGCGCAGCGCGCGCCTGATCGAATCCGCTGAGCTATCGACCGGCAGCTGCCCGCGCTGGGCGCCGCCGGAAGGGGACGGGGCCGCGCTGCCGCCGGACTCGGCGCGGGCAGCCACAGCCCCGGCCGAAAAAGTCAGCATCCCCACCAGCGTGATCGCTGCGATGCGTGGCAACAGGCTCTCTTTCCTCGGCCTGCGGGGTTAGCTGACGGGCTAGCGCTGAAAGAGCTGCGCTTCTCGTGGAAAACCGCGAGATTCGCCCCAAATTCGGGTTCCCCGCTCCCCGAGGAAGGCCCCCGGGAATTCGGCAGATCGAAACGCTACTAGGTTCGACCGTCGACGCGCAAGCGGCAACTCCTGCAAGCTTTCTTGCGCCACGTGTGTTGCGGCCCGCGGACGAGCGCCTGGCCGCGCTCAGCGGCCGAGCGCCGCCTCGATCGCCTGGCGAAACTCGTTTACGCCGAACGCTCCCTCGAGCCGCGCGGCGATCCGACCGTGACGATCGACCGTGAACAGCCACGGCTCCGTCTGGAGGTGGAAGGCCTGCAACGGTGGTCTTAGCCCCAGCTTGACCTGGTTGTCGCGGTAGACCTCTTGGTGGATGAACGTGACCTTGCCGCCGTACTGGCGCTCGAGCGACAGCGCGACGTCGGTCACAGGCCCGCAGACGCGCGACTGGCACAGCGCCGGCGTCGAGAAGAGCAGCACCACGGGGCGCTTGCCAACCACGCTGGAGAACGAGACCTTGTTCATGTCGTCTGCGGGAATGCGCGTCGTCAGCTTGGCCACGTTCCCGCCGACCGACGCGGCGGTGTCGGTGGCTACGGCGGGCGCCACCGCGCCGACCTGTGGGATCGGGCTGCGCGCCGCGACATCGACCTGCGCCGTCGAGCCCAGCAGCCCACTGGGGCCTCGAGTGATCACGAGCATCGCGTAGTGCCCTGGATCGCCCAGCGGCACATGGGTCGCGTAGACAGCGGCCGTCGTGGCGGGATCGGCGGCTGCGTTGCGGCTGCGGAAGGGAGGCGCTACGAGCATCGAGTCGAGCGGAGCCGGGAAGGGACCCCGCGCCCTGACGCCCGGGCTGGCGGCGATGTAGACGACGCTCGGCGCGTACACGAACTGCCCCTTGGGGTCGATCAGGCCGAAAGCGATGCGGCTGCGTCCCGGCGTCAGGCTCGCGCTCGCGAGCCCGAGCTGCAGCCCGGGACTGGTCGTGTTCGCGAGCTGCTGGAGCGTGGCCCCGGTCGCCGGCGGGAAGTCGCCGGGGCGCACATTGGCCGCTGTGGCGATCTGACGCACCACCTGCTTCTCGGAGATCCGGGCAGGTGGGGATTGCGCGGCTTTCTTCGAGCCGCTGTCGCAACCGGCGACGCCCGCTCCGAGGAGCAGGAGGCAGGCGACCGCAAGCGCAGGGCCACCCGGGATCAGCGCCGCCGAGCGCTTCGCGGACCGCAATGACGTCGGCATGGTGACAGGACGGTAGCGGCGGCGGCTGGCGCTAGGCGCCGCCGAGTCCACCCGGCAGTTGCTGGTTGGCCGGCGGCGGGTCGTCAGCCACGAGTTGGGGAACCGTCACGAGGCGGTAGCCGCGCCGGCGCAGCCCGCGCACGATCGCCGGCACCGCGGCCACGGTCTGGCTGCGCGTGCCGCCGGCATCGTGCATCAGGATGATCGCGCCCGGCTTTGCGCCCGCGAGCGCGCGGCTCACGATCGTCGAGACGCCCGGCTGGGTGTAGTCCCGCGTGTCGGTGGACCAGAGCACCATCAGCATGCGATGGCGGCGCAGCTCTGCCAGCGTGGTCTCGTCGAAGAGGCCGAAGGGCGGGCGGAAGAGGCGCGGATAGGGTGCGCCGGCCGCCTGAATCCGCTGCGCGGCGCCGAGCAGCTCGCGGCGCTGGTCGCGCGGCGAGAGCCGGTTGAGCATCGCGTGCGTCTGAGTGTGGTTGCCGATCACGTGACCGGCCGCGGCCTCGGCGGCGGTCAGGGCGTGAAACGACGTCTGCATGTTGCCGACGTCGAAGAACGTGGCGCGAACCTGCAACTTCTGCAGGACTCCCAGCACAGCTTGCGTGTAGGGACCCGGCCCGTCGTCGAACGTCAGCGCGATCTCGCGCTTGTTGCCACCGCCCTGGACGATGAAGCCCCTTCCGTCGATCAGGCGATCCAGCGCAAACACGGGGGACTGCACGGCAGTCGCAACGACTGGGGGAAATTCGGCGGGCTGCGTTGCGGGCGGCGCCTGTACCGAGCGCGCGTGAGGGCGTGGATCGTCGGCAAGCGCCGCCCAGGTGCTCATCGCCACCAGGCCGACGGTCAGCGCGGCGACCGCGCGCCGCCGCCTGACCTGCGCGCTGCGTGCCACCCGACGCGGCATGCGCTTTTTCGATCTACGGCTTGGCAAGGCTGGCTTATCCGATCGCTGGTTGGATGATGCTGAGCAGCCGGACGCGAAGGTTAGGTGACTGATTCCACGACCCCACGCACATGCGGCCGCGGAATCGAGCTAGGCGGCTTCTTCGCCGGTGCCGCTTCTGCGCCGCGCTCCAAGTGCGCCCGCGACCGCCAGCACGGCACCCGCCGCGATCACGATCGCAATCCATGCGCCGCCTCCACCGGACTTGTCTGGGCCGGTTCCCGAAGAGGACTGTGTCTTGATCGGGTGTCCGGCGGCCTTCGCGACGCGGATGATCCCGTCGATCGCCGCCTTACCCAGGGGGCCGGGCGCCGCCGAGGCCGTCTGCGCACCCTGGAGCGCCTTCTTGGCCTTGGCCGCGTTCGGTCCCGCGACGCCGAATCCGCCGGGCATCACCACCAGCAGGTCGCCGCGGTGAAACGCGAGGATCTCCCTGTCGAGAAAGTCGGCATATGCCTGCGGCTTGCCGAACATCTCCGGGACCGAGCCCAGGTCCACAGGCGACGCGATGATCGCCACCTTGAGCTGGTAGCCATGGCTGCGACCGTCGGCCAGCGCCTTGCCGATCTTCCCCTGGTCGGCGGCGGTGATCGCCGGCTGGTAGGGGAAGTACGCCGCCTGACCGTAGAGATAGTCGCTCGCCGGGTCGCCGTCGGCGCGTGCGGCCGGCGAGGAGGCGAGAGCGAGCATGCAGGCGAGCGTGACACCCAAGCTCACGCCTCGGATCCTGGGGAAGCTTCGCCGCTTCATGCGCCGCAGCTTAGAGGGCGCGGGATTCGAACTAGAGGATCGCCATCGCACGTGCGCGCAGCACGCCTTCCAGCTTGCGCAGCACGTCCTCGACCCGCTTCACCGTGTCACTCGGCAGGTCTCCGCTCAACGCCTGATTGGCCGCTTCGCCGACCCCCGCGCGAGTCTCGCGCAGCTCGTCCAGACGGCGCTCGACGTCCGCATCGTCAACGTTCGCAAGCTCGGCAAGCGCCGCCTCGAGCGCGACGCGCAGTTGCAGGGCCGCCTCGCGTGGACGCTGATGGTCTAGGTCGGTGCGCGCGCGCAGCGCGAGCTCCTCGGATATCAGCAGCGGGTTGCGCGCGCCCAGCAGCGCCGCAAGCCGCTCCTGCGGACGAAGGACGGCCTCGCGGCGCTGCCGTGGCCGGCCCGGAGGAGGAAGGTCGTTGGCCGCGATCCAACGACCGTCGGCGACGTCTTCGCCGCTTCCGTAACCGAGCCTTGCCACCAGCGCCTGAGAGCGTGAGACCTCGCGCGCCAACGGATCGGCGGCGGCGACCCTGTGCGCGTGCAGCACGCGGTTGAGCTCGCGCAGCGCCTCCCCGACGCGCTCGTCGGCAATCGATTCACGGCCGGCCTCGAGCCACTCACTGGCTGGTTGCTCGCTCGAATACGGCTCGGCCGAGATCAGCGTCGCGCGTGTGGTCGGCACGGGAGCCGGTGGCGGCTCCGGCGGGGCGTCGCGCGGTACGCGCCGTTTCAGGCGTCGCCGCTGCTGAGCACCGAGGGTGCGCAGGACGAGAACATGGCTGGGTGGCGCGTCAGGCGCCGGGCGAAGCACGTAGCGCCCGTCTGGTGGGCCAAGGCGCCAGGGAAATTCGAACTGGACGAAGCAGAAGAACTGCGCGCTAGCTGCTATTGGGCCCTATTCGCTTCCGTGTGTGGTGGTTGTGGGTTTGGTTGGGGTGGGGATGGTGGGGTTGGGGATGTTGTTGAGGCGGTCGATGAGTTTGATCCATTGTTTGGGTTT
>DASZZG010000114.1:0-3438 GCA_035543355.1 Solirubrobacteraceae bacterium
ACGCTGGGTGACGGCGCCCGAGCACGCACGCGAGGTCAGCGGCCTGCCGGCGGGCTTCCGCGCCGCGGGCGTGGCCGCCGGCGTCAAGCCCAGCGGCAGCACCGACCTCGGACTGCTCGTTTCCGATTCGCCCGAAACGACGAGCGCCGCGCGCTTCACCCGCTCGGGCGTGCTCGCGGCGCCCGTGCTGCTCACGCAGGAGCGCTGCGAGCTGACGAGCCTGCGCGCGGTCGTGGCGAACTCGGGCAACGCGAATGCGGCGACCGGCAACCGCGGGCTCGACGACGCGGCGAAGATGCAGGGGGCCGCCGCGATCGCGGCCGGCGTCGACACTCGCCAGGTCGCCGTGGCCTCGACCGGCGTGATCGGCGTCCACCTGCCGGTGGATCGCATCGTCGGCGGCCTGCGCGACGCGGCCGCCGATCTGAGGCCCGATGGCGACGAGGCGCTGGCGGAGGCGATTCGCTCGACCGACGCCTTCGCCAAGCGCGTCTCGCTGGAGTTGGAGGTGGGGGAGGGCACGGTGCGGCTCGCCGCCCAGGCCAAGGGAGCGGGGATGATCGCGCCGAACTTCGCAACGCTGCTGTGCTTCGTCGAGACCGACGCGCAGCTCGATGCCGACACGGCGGACCTGCTGCTCGGTGCGACCTGCGCGCGGTCCTTCGAGCGGATCTCGGTTGACGGGCAGCTCTCGACGAATGACACGGTGATCATGCTCGCCAGCGGCAATTCCGGGATCCGAGTGGCCCCGGAGTCGGATTCGGAGATCGCGTTCGGTGAGGCCCTTGACGCGGTCATGCGTCAGCTCGCGCTGCTCGTGGTGCGCGACGGCGAGGGCGCCGAGCGAATCGGGCGTGTGGTGGTCCGCGGCGGCGGACAGCCTCAGATCGAGGCCGCCGCGCACGCGGTCGCCAACTCTCCGCTCGTGAAGGCCGCGCTCAACGGCGGCGATCCCAACTGGGGTCGTATCGCGCAGGCGGTCGGCATGGCGTTGCCCGGCACCGCCCCGCTGCCGCTCGACATCTCGATCGAGGACGTTCAGGTCTGCAGTGGCGGCTCGGCGATTCCCTTCGACGAGCAGGCGCTGGCCGAGCGCGTGCAGCGCGACGAGGTCGAATACGAGGTCGGCCTGCCCGGCGAGGGCGCAAGCTGCGAGTTGTTCTTCTCCGACCTCTCACACGGGTACGTCACTATCAATGCCGACTACACCACATGACTGCCCCCCTCTCATCGCTCTGTCAACAGGCGGAGACACGCTGATGCGCGACGTCGGCACCCTGCTCGAGGCGCTGCCCTACATCCGCGAGTTCCACGGCAAGACCCTGGTGATCAAGTACGGCGGCGCGGCGATGAACGAGCCCGAGCTGCGCGAGGACTTTGCCCGCGACGTCGTGCTGCTCAAGTACGTCGGCGCCAACCCGATTGTCGTCCACGGCGGCGGTCCCGACATCACCGCCTATATGAAGCGCCTCAACCTGCCGGTCGAGTTCATCGGTGGCCTGCGCGTGTCCGATGCCGACACCGTCGAGGTGGCGAAGATGGTGCTCGTGGGCAAGGTCAACAAGGACATCGTGCTGCGCCTCGGGCGCCACGGCCAGCCCGCCGTCGGCCTCTGCGGCGACGACGGCCTGCTGTTCCGCGTCGAGCGGCGAACGGCGCCGGGCGGCGAGGACATCGGCCGGGTGGGCCGGATCGCGCGCGTCGACGCCGACGTCATCAGGCACATCGCCGAGGACTACATCCCGGTGGTCGCCTCGGTCGGCGCCGACGCCGAGGGGCACTCCCACAACATCAACGCGGACGAGGCGGCGGCGGCGGTCGCGCGCTCGCTGCACGCCGAGAAGGTGATCTATCTGACCGACGTCGCGGGGTGGCTGGCCGACCCCACCGATCCGGGATCGCTGATCGCTCAGGCGACTGTCGACGAGGTCTCGGCCGCGCTCAACGGGATCGACGGCGGCATGCGGCCGAAGCTTCAGGCATGCGTCGACGCCGTCGAGGGCGGCGTGCGCTATGCGCACATCGTCGACGGGCGCGTACCGCATTCGCTGCTGCTCGAGCTGTTCACTAACGCGGGCATCGGCACCAAGATCAGCCCCGCCGCATGACGGGCCCGGCATGAGCCTCGCCGAGCTCGAAGAGCTCGCCCGTCGCCACGTCATGCCGACCTACGCGCGCTTCGAGGTCGAGTTCGTCCGCGGCGAGGGCGCCCGCCTGTGGGACTCAGACGGCGTCGAGTACCTCGACATGCTGTCGGGGATCTCCGTCTGCAACGTCGGCCACTGCCATCCCGCGGTCGTCGCCGCGGTGCAGGAGCAGGTCGCGCGGCTGACGCACGTCACCAACATGTACTACACCGCCCCAGCGATGCGCCTGGCGCAGCGGCTCGCGCAGCGTTCGCTCGGCGACGGCGCCAAGGTGTACTTCGCCAACTCCGGCGCCGAGGCCAACGAGGCGGCGATCAAGCTGGCGCGCAAGGCGCGGCCGCGGGGCGAGATCGTCGTCGTCTCGGACGCGTTTCACGGTCGCACCTACGGCGCGCTGTCGGGCACGCCGCAGGAGGCGAAGCAGGCGCCGTTTGCGCCGCTCGTACCGGGGTTCGTGGTCGCCGCGAAGGATCCCGGCGCGCTGCGCGCCGCGGTCGGCCCGCAGACGGCGGCGGTCCTGCTCGAGCCGATCCAGGGTGAGACTGGAGTCCACGTGCTCTCCGACGAGCTGCTGCGAGCGGCCCGCGAGGCCTGCGACGCGGGCGGCGCCGCGCTGGTCTTCGACGAGATCCAGTGCGGCATGGGCCGCACGGGAACGCTGTGGGCGTACGAGCAGACCGGCGTCGTCCCGGATGCGCTGACGAGCGCCAAGGGCCTCGGCGGCGGCCTGCCGATCGGCGCGCTGATCGCCGGCCCGAAGCTCGCCGACGTCTTTGCTCCGGGCGACCACGGATCCACCTTCGCCGCCGGCCCGGTGGTCGCCGCGGCGGCGCTGGCGGCGCTCGAGCTGATCGACGACGCCGCGCTGCTGGCGCGCGTGCGGGATCTCGGCCTGCGCCTCGCGGGCGCGCTGCACGAGCTGCCCGGCGTCAGCGAGGTACGAGGGCGCGGGCTGATGCTTGCCGCCGAGATCGACGGTGCCCCCGAGCTGGTGCGCCGCGCGCTGTTCGAGCAGCGGCTGGTGGTCAACGCCACCGGCCCGACGACGCTGCGGCTGCTGCCGCCGCTGATCGTCTCGGAACAGGAGCTCGACGACGCGGTCGGCCGGCTCGCCGCGCTGCTCGTTTGACGGCGGCAGCCGCGGATCCAAACGCGGCCCAAACGTGGCTGAGCACTCGCGCACGTAGTCTTCGGCGCAGATGACCGCCGACTCCAACTCCGTCCCGCAGAAGACCGCTTCCTACGAAGCCGAGCCCGACGAGGTCGGCCGCGTGCTGCTGCTGTACTCGGG
>DASZZG010000115.1:0-4168 GCA_035543355.1 Solirubrobacteraceae bacterium
GAGGACTATCGGGCGCGTTGTCGACGACGACCACCTCCGCGGTGCGCAGACCCAGCGCGGTCCCCGCATGGTGCAGGTCGATGCTGCAGCTAGCTCCCACGAGCAGGTTCCTGCCGCTGCACGAGTCGCCGGCGATGCTGAAGTCCGTCGTGTCGGCGCCGCCGATACTGGTCGAGGAGATCTTCAAGAGTCCTGTGCCGCTGTTCGTCACCGTTGCGGTCTGCTCCTGCGTCGGCGCATCCACGCGGCGGGCGCCAAAGTCGATCGCAAGCGGGGTCAAGCCGACCGACGACACGTTCGTGTTGAGCATGACCGCGATCTTCGAGTCCGCGCTTGCCACCGCGATGTCGGGCTGTGCATCGCCGTTGAAGTCGCCTACCGCCAGGGCGACAGGATCGCCCGTTGACGAGACCGGGAAGTTGACGGGCGCTGCGAAGGTTCCATTGCCGACGCCCGAAAAGAACGCGACACGCCGAGAGCCGCCGTTGGCAGTGATCAGATCCGGATTGCCATCGGCGTCGAGATCGGACGCGGCTATCGCCGCGGGCGTGTCGCCGGAGGCGTCACCCGCCGGAAACGGAGACCCCGGGGCCAAGCTCTCCAGCCCCGCGGAGCTCCCGGTCGCCAGTAGCACCGAGAGGTTCTTCGAGGAGAAGTTGGCGGTTGCGACGTCGAGCCGTCGGTCGAGATTGAGGTCGGCGAGCGTCACTGCCGTCGGGCCCGCCGAGAGCGCCGCTCCCCTGGCGTCGAACGGGGAGCTCAGAGCGGGCGCGAAGGTGCCCGACCCGTTGCCCATGAGAACGGAGACGCTGCTGCTGTCGCGGTTGGCTGAGACCAGGTCGGGCTTGCCGTCGCCGTTGATGTCGCCGATCGCGACGTCGAACGGGCCCTGGGCTCCGGGGCCCACGGGGTAGTCGACGTGCGCGGCAAACGCACCGGCGCCGGCATTCAGCAGCACCGACAGGTCATTGGACATCCGGTTGACCGTCACGATGTCGGGCCTGCCGTCACCGTTGAGATCGGCCGCCGCGATCTTCTGAGGACTCGCCCCCACCGCCAGCGGCGAGCCCGGCGCGGACGTGAAGTGACCGCGCCCGTCGCCGAGCAATACGGAGACCGTGTTGTCGGCGGCGTTGGCGACGGCGAGATCGAGCCTGCCGTCGCCGTTGAAGTCGGCGGCGGCGATCCCCTGCGGGCCGGCGCCGGTGGTCCCGACCGGCCCCGCGGGCGGCGGATGGAAGCGCCCGCTGCCATCGCCCAACAGGACCGCGACACTTCCCGCCGCGAACGTGGTCTGGCCAACGGCCGCGAGGTCGAGCTTGCCGTCGCCATCGAGGTCCGCGGTCACGATCGCCGTCGGCGCGAACGGCACGGTGTATGGGGAGCCCGCCGCCGCGAAGCCGATCGCGGCGTTCGCGGCGGCGGCGCCGAAGCCCAGGGCCGCGGCGGCAAGTACGAGCGACGCCGCCAGGCCGCGTGGCCTCTTCCTCGCTTCGAGCACGCGCGAAGCTAATCAGGTGCGCGCGTTCACGACGCCCGCTGGCGCCGTCTCTGGGAGCGGCGCTGCTTGTGCTCGACGAAGTCGATCACAAGCGGTATGCCCTCCATCCGGTAGCGCTCGCGCAGGCGATTCTCGATGTAGTAGGCGTAGTCGCGCGTCAGCCGGGCGCGCGCGTTGACCGAGATCGCAAAGCGCGGCGGGTGCTCGCCGATCTGAGCGATGTAGAGCAGCTTGAGGCGATGGCCGCGCACCGCGGGCGGCTGGCGGGCGGCCACGACCTCACCGAGGAAACGGTTGAGCTCGGGAGTTGGGATCCGCCCGCCACGACGGTCGGCGAGCGCCAGCGCCTCGGCCAGCAGGCGCGTCATCCCGCGGCCGGTCTTGGCGCTCGCGGTCAGCAGACGCGGCCGCAGGCGCAACTTCTGCGCCACCCGTGCGCGCTCGTGGTCGAGGTGCGCCTCGACGTCGTCGATCGTGTCGGCTACGAGGTCCCACTTGTTGAGCGCGAGAACGGTCGCGCAGCCGCTCTTCATCGCGAGCTCGGCGACGCGCAGATCCTGCGAGGTCACCCCGTCGGTCGCGTCGCAGATGACCAGCGCGACGTCGGCGCGATCGGCGGCGCGTTGCGAGCGCAGCGACGTGTAGTACTCGATCGCCTCCGAGCGCTTCGCCTGGCGCCGCAGCCCGGCGGTGTCGATCAGCACGAGCCGCCTGCGCTCGCCTCCGCCCGGCCCGCCGTCGACCTCGATCGGCAGGTCGATCGCGTCGCGCGTCGTGCCCGCGAGCGGTGAGACGATCACACGCTCCTCCCCGAGCAGCCGGTTCACGAGCGAGGACTTGCCGACATTGGGGCGACCGATGACAGCGAGCCGCGGCGCCGGCTCGGGCTCCGGTTGAGCGGGCGAAGCCTCCCCCAGCAACTCGACGATTCGATCGAGCAGGTCGCCCGAGCCCAGGCCCTGAGCGGCGGAAACGGGGATCGGCTCGCCCAGGCCAAGGGCGTGGAACTCAGCCGCCAGCGGCAGGTCCGCGACCCCGTCGCACTTGTTGGCGGCGACAAGCACGGGCACAGGCGCGCGCCGCAAGAGGTCCGCAAGCTCGAGGTCGCCGGGCCGCAGCCCGGCGCGCGCGTCGACCACCAGCACCACCACGTGTGCGTCGGCGAGCGCCGCTCGCGCCTGGTCCTGGATCGAGGTCGCGAGCTCGCCCCCGTCGCCGAGGTCCATTCCGCCCGTGTCGATCAGCGTGAAGCGCCGCCCGTTCCATTCGCAGTCGAGCTCGTTGCGATCGCGCGTGACCCCCGCAAGCTCGTGCACCACCGCCTCGCGCGAGCCGCTGAGCCGGTTGACGAGCGAGGACTTGCCCACGTTGGGGTAGCCGACGACGGCGACCTTCATCGCTCAGCCGCTCCGGGATCCGGCCGCCGCTCGTTGACCAGTTCGGCGATCCTCTCGACCACCACGCTGACGCTCATGCCAGTCGTGTCGAGCTCGATCGCGTCGCCGGCCGGACGCAGCGGAGAGTGCTCGCGGCTGACGTCGCGCTGGTCGCGCAGCGTCTGCTCGGCCAGCACGGTCGCAGGATCCGCGCCGAGTTCGGCGGCGCGGCGCCGGGCGCGCTCCTGCGGGCTCGCGGTCAGGAACAGCTTGAGCTCGGCTGCCGGAGCGACGACGGTGCCGATGTCGCGCCCCTCGGCCACCCAGTCGCCCGCCGCCAGCAGCGCGCGCTGGGCTGCGACCATCGCCGCGCGGACCACCGGGTCGGCCGCGACGCGCGAGGCGTCCTCTGAAACCTCCGGCGTGCGGATCAAAGCCGTGACGTCGCGGCCGTCGAGCAGCACCGGGTCGCCCGGGCGGATGTCGAGCTCGCCTGCAATCGCAGCGGCTGTCGCGCCACGCTCGCGCGCGGCGAGCGCCACGCAGCGGTACATCGCGCCCGAGTCCAGGTAAGCGAAGGAGAGCGCGGCCGCCGCGGCGCGCGCCACCGTCGACTTGCCGGCGCCCGCAGGACCATCGATCGCAACCACCACGCCGGGACCCTCCGCCTAATGCCGCTGGAGCTCGGTGAGGTCGGCGAGGAAGCGCGGATAGGAGACTGCGGCGGCTTCGATGCCGACCACCTCGACCCCCTCGCGCGACGCCAGGCCGGCGACCGCACCCAGCATCGCCAGGCGGTGATCGCCCTGCGAGTCGAAGGTCCCGCCACGCAGGCCGCCTGTGCCGGTGACCGCGAAGCCGTCCTCGGTGGCCTCGATCTCCGCTCCGAGCCCGCGCAGACCCTCGACCACGCCGGCGATCCGATCGGACTCCTTCAGCCTCAGCTCGCGTGCCCCTCCGACGATCGTCTCGCCGTCCGCAAAACAGCCGAGCAGCGCGATCAACGGCAGCTCGTCGATCGTCAGCGGAACCTCTTCCGCCGTGACCTCTGTTCCGACAAGCGAGCCCGCGCTGACATCGATGTCGGAGACAGGCTCGTCGGCGATCAGCTCGGGCTTCTCAGGTTCGAGGTCGGCAACGACGATCGCGCCCATGCGCTGCAGTATGCGGACGAATCCGGTGCGCGTGCGATTCACGCCGACAGCGCGGAGGAGCAGGCGAGAACGCGGCACCAGCACCCCCGCGGCGATCATGAACGCCGCCGACGATAGGTCGCCTGGCACCTCGACCG
>DASZZG010000116.1:0-14183 GCA_035543355.1 Solirubrobacteraceae bacterium
CCCGCGTCGCGCAGCGCACGAATGATCGTTCCCGGCATCGCGCCGATGTAGGTGCGGCGGTGCCCGCGGATCTCGGCCTCGTCGCGCACTCCACCGACGGAGATGCGCTCGAACGCACGCCCGAGCGCGCGCGCGATCGAGCGTCCGAGCGACGTCTTGCCCACTCCAGGCGGGCCGACGAAGCAGAGGATCGACCCGCGCGCGTCAGGCTTGAGCTTGCGCACCGCGAGGAACTCGAGGATCCGCTCCTTCACCTGGTCGATGTCGTAGTGGTCCTCGTCGAGCACGCGGCGAGCGTGCTTGAGATCGAGGTTGTCCTCAGTCGAGCTGTCCCACGGCAGCGAGGCGATCCACTCGAGATAGCTGCGGATGACGCCGTGCTCGGCCGCCGCGGGCGGTAGCCGCTCGAGTCGCGCGAGCTCGCGATCGGCCTGCTTGCGGACCTCCTCGGGGAGCGTGATCGCGTCGAGCTGCTCGCGCAGCTCGCGTGCCTCGGCCTCGGACTCGTCGAGCTCGCCCAGCTCCTCCTGGATCGCCTTGAGCTGCTGGCGCAGGAAAAATTCGCGCTGCGAGCGATCGAGCTCAGACTCGACCTGCGACTGGATCTTCGTGCCGAGCGAGACCAGCTCGAGCTCGGCTGCCAGCAGCTCCGACAGTCGCCGCAGGCGCTTGGCGACGTCGGTCTCCTCGAGCAGCGCTTGGCGGTCCTCGGTCTTCAGCCGCAACGCGCCGGCGATCAGGTGCGACAGAGCAGCCGGATCGTCGAGATTGGCGACGGCTACCTGAAGCTCCTCGGGCAGATAGGGAACCTGCTCGATGATGCTCGAGAAGGTCTGCTGGACGTTGCGCGCGAGCGCGGTCAGCTCGGGCGACTCGCGCACGACGTCCGGCTCCTCGACGATCTGCGCAACGAGGTAGGGCTCCGCGCGAACCCACTCGCTGATCCGCACGCGCTGGCCTCCCTGAACGAGGATCCGCAGCGTGCCGTCGGGCGCCTTGATCATCCGCGCGATCACACCGACGACGCCGACGTCATAGAGCTGCTCCGGCGTCGGCTGCTCCACCTCGGGATCGCGCGACGCGACCATCACCAGCATTCGGTTGCCGCCAAGGGCGTCGTTGACGAGCTGGACCGAGCGCTCCTGGCCCACGGCCAGCGGCGTCAGCGTGTCGGGAAAGGGGACCGAATCGCGCAGCGGCAGGACGGGCAGACGGTCGGGCAGCGAAGCGCCGTCGGCGCCCAGCTCGACCGGCTGGGAGTCGCCGTTGGGCCCGACCGTGATCACCGGTCGGTCTCGATCTGGACGCTGCGGCGTTGGGAGTCGCGCTCGACGAGCGGCAACTCGACGCGCAGGATTCCGTCCTGGAAGACCGCGGTGACCCCGTCGGCGTCGACATCGGCGCCGAGCTGGATCGCACGGCGAAACGGCCCGTGCTCGATCTCGAGCTGCTGGTAGACGCGACCCTCGGCCTCGTCGCCGGGACGGCGGTGGCCGGTGATCACGAGATCGCGCCCCTGGATCTCGAGCCCGAGGCGTTCGCGGTCAACCCCGGCGAGCTCCGCGCGCACGACCACCGCAGTCGGCGGATCGCCGCGGTAGTAGACGTCGACCGCCGGCGAGAAGCCGGCGCGCGCTCGCGGAGTCAGCCTGGCTCGCCCGAAGACGTCGCCGAACAGCTCGTCCATCTCGCGCCGCATACGCTCGAAGTTGGCGAACAGGTCACGCTCGCGCGACATGGCGGCGAGCTTACCCTCCGTGCGCGCGCGAGCGGTTGCAGACGGGCAGGCCGCAGCGCCCGCGGCCGCTTTGGCCGGCGAGCGCTGCGCCTGTCAGGCGACTACTTCTTCCTTACCGTGAGCACGGACGAGCCGGCGCCCGAGCGCCCGCTGTCGCCCGACCACTGCGCGACGAAGACCGACGTCTTCTTGATCGTCGCACTGGCCGTGAACGTGCCGTTGGAGGCCACGGTGACCGTCTGATTCGCCCAGTTTCCGCCCTTGGCGAACGTGTTCGAGACGACGACCTGCTCCTTGCCGTTGGCCGGCGAGAGCGTCCCCGAGATCGTGACCTTCGTCTTGCGGTGGATCGTCCTCGGCTTGGCAGTGATCGTCAGCGTCGTCGGCGTGCCCTGGGCGCCGCCGGTGGCGGTCGAGAACAAGTTCGCGCCTCCGTCGATGTTTTTGTCATTCGCGAGCGCGAAGTCCGTCCCGCCCGCGGCCGCTACGTCGACCAGCTGGCTGCTGCTGATCAGCTCCGGCGCCCAGTGCGCGCCGCCATCGGCGGTGTGCAGCAGCGTGCCGCCCGAGGTGTCGCCACCGAATTCCAGCGGCAGCGCATAGCCGTCCGTGGCGGAGCTGAACGAGACCTTGCGGACGCCGTCGTTCGCGATCGCCAGCTGCTCCTTCCACACCCTGCCGCCGTTGGCCGTGCGGTAGACGTGATCGCGCCCATCCACCGCGTAGGCAAGGCTGCCGCTGACGAAGTCGACCGACTGGAGGCCCGACTTGTTCGGCGCCTTGATCGACTTGAAGGTCGCGCCGCCATTGTCCGACACGAGGATCGCCCTCGAGCCGGATGCGACGACCGTGCCGCCGGTCGCCTGCAGCCTGTCGAGGCCACCCTTCACCGCCTTGCCAAGCGGCGAGAACTCGCTGCCGCCATTGGACGACTTGAGCAGTCCGCCGTCGGTCGCCAGCAGGATCGTGTTCGGGTCGGCGGCCCAGACGTCGTTGACCTTCGAGGTCGTTCCGGTGTTCAGGTTCTGCCAGCTCGCACCGCCATTGTCCGTCCGCAGCAGCACGCCGCTGCTGTCGAGCGCGAAGCCGACCTGATCTGTCGGGAACGAGCCGCCGAGAACATCGGCGGACGTCGGCACCGCAAGCGATACGTACGTCTCGCCGCCGTCGACGCTGCGCGCCAGCGACCCCTGCCTGCCGTACGCGAAGACGAGCGTGCTGCTCGTCGCGCTCAGACGGGTGAAGCGCGCAGCGATCCGCCGAGCGGCCGGACGCCACGTCGCGCCCGAGTCGTCCGAGACGACGGTGTTACCCAACCCGCCGACCGCGACCGCGCGGCCCAGCGTCGAGAACGCGACACCGAAGATCGGCTGGTCCGAGGGCACGACAAACGTCCAAGTCACGCCACCGTCGGTGGTGCGGAACAGGCCCGCGCCGGTGTCGTTGGCCACCAGGCAGACAAGCGAATTCGCGCAGCCGATCGAGACCAGGTTGCGAACGGGCAAGCCCGCAGTGATGGCCATCGGCGTCCACGTCACGCCGGCATCCGCCGACTTCAAGACCGTCGACGCGTCGCCGACCGCGTACGCGGTCGTGGCGCTCGTGAAGATGATCCTGTTCAGCGCCTTCGACGCCGTCGTGACGAGCGTCCACGAGCCCGCCGCATCCGTGGTGCGGAAGATCTGACCGGTGCTCGTGACCGCAAAGCCGGTGTTCGGATCGGTGAACGTCACGTCCTTCGCGATGACGCTGCCGCCCGCCTTCGCCGTGCCCGGGACCGCCGTCGAAGCGGCGAACGTCGCCCCGCCGTCCATCGTGTGCAGCACGCTGCCGTCCTCCAGCAGCAAGAAGCCCGCTGGCCCCACGAACGACTCCGAGACCAGCTTCGCGGCACAGCCGACATCGGTGTTGGAGAACGGCAGGCGGTTGAAGGTCGCACCAGCGTCGTCGGTGCGACGCGCGGTGCAGCCGCCGGCGATCACCGCCGAGTCGGACGAGATCAGGCTGATCTTCGCCAGATCAGACGTCACCCCGGTGGCGAGACCGGTCCATGTGAGGCCGCCATCATCGGTGCGCAGCACCGTGCCGAAGTCGCCGGCCGCATAGCCACGCGCACCCATGAAGACGAGCGAACGCAGCGTCTGTCCCTGCGGCAGCGGATTGCTCCAGCCCCAGCCCGAATGGCCGACGCTGACATTCGCAAGAGCCCCTGGGGCGAGCAGCCCGAACGCCGCCAGCACACCCGCAACGCACACCACGACCAGCTTCCTCATTACCTATCTCCCAGTTCGAAGTCAATGTAGGCGTGCCGCGATACGCCGCCACCGGCGCAGACCCTATCGATCGCGATCCAACCTACGCAACGGTCTCCGGCAATTCGAGTTGCGGACTATCTCGGGCCGACTCGGCCAGATGACTACAACCGATAGACGGCGCCCTCGCTGGCGACGTCCACCCTGCCGCCGAAGGCCTGCTCGGCCTGCGCGCGGGCCCACAGCTCGTCGAGCTCATCGGAGATGTGAGTGATCACCAGTCGCCCGGCGTGAGCGCGCCGGCCGTGGTCACCTGCCTCTGCCGGCGTGAGATGGCCGCGCATTCCGCTGCGCTCGGGGCGCGGCAGCGTGCCCTCGATCATCAGCAGGTCAGTGCCGTCGGCAAACTCGATCAGGGCGTCGGTGGGGCTCGAGTCGGCGCCGAAGGTGAAGCGCCCGCCGCCGTTGTTGTCGGCGAACTCGATCGCGTGCGTCGGCAGGTAGTGCGGCACGACACAGAAGCGCACGCGCAGCGGGCCGAGTTGCAGGACGTCGGCGGGCTCGTACTCGTGCAGGTCGAACGCGTCCTCGATCAGCTCCTCGGATCCCCACGCACCGCAGACTCGGCGGAAGACCTCGCCCGCACCGCTCGGGGCGTGCAGCTGCGGCCGCGCGGGCTCCTCCGTCCCGGGCCAGCGATCGACCGGGACCGGCTGCTGCCGCGGCGCGTACGTGAGCGCATACGCGAACGGGATCAGGTCGAGGAAGTGGTCGGCGTGCAGGTGCGAGACGACGATCGCATCGACCTGGCAGTAGTCCCGGAACCGGCGCAGCTTGGAGAAGACGCCGTTGCCGCAATCCAGCAGGACGGTCGTGTCGCCCTGCTCGATCAGGTAGCCGCTGCAGGCGCCGTCGGCGTCCTGCCAGGACGGCGACTTGCCAAGGACTGTGATTCTCATACTGCGGTTCTCTCCCTCTCTCCATCTGAGACTCTACCCCGGTGGAGACGATCCCGGTGCAGGGAACCGTGCTTGCGGCGGCAGGGCACGGGTTTGAGGTCGCGATCCTGATCGTCGGCCTGCTGCTGATCGCCGGCGCCGCACTCGCCGCGTTGGCGCATCGCTCGCTGCTGTCGCTGACGGCGCTGTTCGTGCTCGCGGGATTCGCCCTCGGCCCCGACGGAGCCGAGCTGTTGAGCTTTGACGCCCGCTCGAGATTCGTCGCCCAGCTGGCGATCGTCGCGCTGGTCGTGATCCTCTTGCGCGACGGCCTCGAGGTGGAGCGGGAGTTGCTCGCGAGCCATTGGCACCTGCCGTTGCGCAAGCTCGTGCTGGCGATGCCGCTGACCGCCGCGCTGATCGCGCTCGCGGCACGGGCGCTGACCGACCTCTCCTGGACCGAGGCCTTCCTGCTCGGCGCGCTGCTGTCCCCGACCGATCCCGTGCTGAGCTCGAGCGTCGTCACCAACCCGCGCGTGCCGCGCGTCGTGCGTCACTCGCTCAATCTCGAGTCCGGCTTGAACGACGGCCTGGCGCTGCCCGCGGTGCTCGCCTTGGCCGCCGCGCTGCGCGTCGGCCAGGGGCACTTCGTCGCGTGGCGTTTCGTCGTCGAGGACCTCGGGCTTGGCTTGGCGTGCGGTCTGGCTGTCGGCTACCTCGCCTCTCGGCTATGGACGAGCCGCGGCGCCGAACACGACGAGCGCGAGACCTCGCATGCGACCGCGCTCTACCTGCTCGGCGTCGCCTTCGCCGCCTACGGCGTGGCGGTCGCGTCGCACGGCAACGGCCTGATCGCTGTCTTCGTCTGCGCGATCGTCATCGGCGTCAGGCGTCCTGACCTGCGCAGTGCGTTTCAGCGCGGCGGTCAGCCGCTGGTCGAGCTCTCAAAGCTCGGCATCTTCGTCGTATTCGGCTCCTTGCTGACGATCCATGGCCTCTTCGCCGAGGGCTGGGGGGCCGTCGCGATCGTCGCGTTCACGTTGCTCGTCGCTCGCCCGGTGGCAATCTGGATAGCGCTCGCGGGCACCTCCACCGACCGCGCCACGAAGGCGTTCATCGCCTGGTTCGGCCCCAAGGGAGTGGCGACGATGACCTTTTCCCTGATCATCCTCGGCGACTCGATCCCGAACAACCTCCGGATCTTCAACCTCGCCGCCGTCACGGTCTTCGCGTCGATAATCCTCCACGGACTGACCGACACCCCAGGGACCACCTGGATCGCAAGGCACACCGAACAGCGCACTGCCGCCAACAACGACGGCGGCGCAAGCGCTCGACCCTAACCGGGGCTGCCAAGCGGTGGCTGTGAATAGTCCGGAACCCACGAATAGGACTGGCCCCGCACGGTCTTGCCCTTGCGCTTGCGGCCCTTGAGGCAAACACCATCGGGGTTGATGTGCTGCGCACCAGTCCGAAGACCGGGAGTGAGCCAACGGCAGCGCCACCCGCGGGGTCCCCGGGGGCGTGGCTTGTCGCTGTCCATAGTCCCGATGATGGCCCACTTGCGGGCGAACGAGCACGACACGCCCGACGCGACAACCAGATATCGATCTCCGAGGAGCGTGGGGCTACCCGGAGTGTTGCCCGAGCCTGGGAAAGCCCAATCGCTGGCCGTGACCGTGCCGCACTCCACGGTCGGCTGAGGGGCCGTCGCCGCGCCCGCAGTCAGGACTCCAGCGCTGATCGCAATCAGCAGCGCTGAGCACAACCCACGCGCAAGCATCGCCCTCACTCTACGCCCTGCCCCGACCAACACTGCGTCAGCTGTGCAAGGCCGCCTGCTGCTGGGCGGAGGGAAACGCCCACGCCGACCGCGTGCGCCGCTCCTGCCGGAAGGTGAAGTGCATCTGCCGCGGCGGCGTCAGGCCCTCGGGCCCCGCCGGGCGAAACGTGGCGCAGGGTTGGCGATCACTGACGGCGCAGAGGCCCTTCTGACGGAAAAAGCAATCCTCGCACGTGACCTTCCGCGCCCTCGTTCGCTGCGCCATTCGCCCTCGTCTCCCCGATCTCTGTCGTCGTGCCGCTGTGACCGAGGTGGCATCAAAGCGATCGCGCATGCCAGGCGCAAGGGCCCATTCCGGAAAACGCAGAAGTTTGCGCACCGCGTGGTCGTCATGCTTTCGCATTGTGCGGGTTCTGATCACTGGCGCCACGGGCTTCGTCGGCGGGGCCCTGCTCGAACGGCTGCGCCGCGAAGACGACCAGCTGCGGGCGTTCGTGCGCGACGGTCGCCGGCTGAGCGCCGCCGGCGTCGAGATCGTGGAAGGAGATGCCGTCACCGGCAGCGGACTCGACGCCGCGCTGCACGAGGTCGACGTCGCCTACTACCTGATCCACTCGATGGAGCCCGTGTCGGGTGCGCCGGACGCAACGGCGCCCGATCGCGGCTTCGCCAAGCGCGAGCGCCGGGCGGCAGACAACTTCGCGGCCGCCGCGCGCCGCGCCGGCGTTGGTCGAATCGTCTATCTCGGTGGGCTGCTGCCCGCGCAGCAGGGGGCGTCCGCCCACCTGGCGAGCCGGCTCGGCGTGGAGCAGACGCTGCTGGCCGCAGTCCCCGGCAGCGTCGCGCTGCGAGCCTCGATCGTGATCGCCGCCGGCTCGCGTTCGTTTCGCTTTCTCGTGCGCCTGGTCGAGCGCGTCAGGGTGCTGCCGCTGCCCGGCTGGCGCAAGCATCTGACACAGCCGATCGACGGCCGCGACCTGCTCGAGGTGCTGGTCGCGGCCGCGGGCAATTCGCGGGCGGCCGGCCGCTCGCTCGATATTGCCGGCCCGGACGTTCTCTCCTATGGCGAGATCGTCGAGCGCATCTCCGATCACATGCTGGTCGGCCGCCCGAAGATCAGGCTTGCGTTCGAAGCCACGCCCTTGGTCAGTCGCGTGGCGGCCCAGATCGCGGGCGAGCGCCACGAGCTGGTCGGCCCGTTGATGGAGGGGCTGGGCTGCGATCTGCTTCCTCGAAGCAATGCGGCAGCCGACGTCTTCGGTGTGCGCCTGCACTCCTTCGATGCGGCAGTGGAGCGCGCACTGCGCGAATGGGAAGCGCGCGAGCCTTTGCGCGCGCGCTGACTGGGTGGATGATTGATTCCGCGGCCGCGTGTGCGCATCCGCGTGCGCGGGGTCGTGGAATCAATCATCTAACGGCCGGCCCGGATAGGTTTGCGCAATGAGCGCGGTCACAACCTCGATCGAAATCGCAGCGCCCCCGGAGCGCGTCTGGGAAGTGGTGATGGACACCGCCCGCCTTGGTGACTGGGTGACGATCCATCGCCGGCTGGGCGAGCACGACGACCCATTGGGAGAGAACGCCCGCATCGTTCAGACGATCAACCTGCGGGGAGTGTCGCTGAGGGTGCGCTGGACGGTGCGCGAGTGGGACCCACCGCGGCGCGCCGTCTGGGAAGGGCGCGGTCCGGCACGCTCGCGCGCGCTCACCGAGTACAAGCTCAGCGCCCGCAACGGCGGGACGCTGTTCTCCTACCACAACGACTTCAGGGCGCCGATGGGGCCCCTCGGCGCCGCCGCCAGTCGCGCGCTCGTGGGCGGAACGCCGGAACGCGAAGCGAAGGCCTCGCTGCAACGCCTGAAGGCGCTGCTGGAGAGCTAGCTCGCCTCTCGGCCCCGCGTTACAACGTCGCCATTGCGTCGACGAGTTCGCGCACGGCCGAGGCAGACTCCTGGAGCTGCCGCAACTCCTGCTCGCCCAGCTCGATCTCGACGATCTCCTCGACTCCTGCGTGGCCGAGCTTCACCGGCACCCCGACGAACAGGTTGTCGACTCCGAACTCCCCCTGGCAGAGAGCGGCGCACGGCAGAACGCGCTTCTGATCGAAGACAATCGAATCGACCATCTCCGCCACGGCCGCCGACGGCGCGTAGAAGGCCGAGCCCTTCTGCAACAGCTTGACCACCTCGGCTCCGCCATCGCGGGTGCGCTGAACTATCTCGTCGAGACGATCGTCGGCGATCTTCTCGCGCACCGGGATGCCGGCCACGTTCGTGTTGGAGATGACAGGCACCATCGTGTCGCCGTGACCCCCGAGCACGAAGCCGGTGACATCGCGCACGGACACACCCAGCTCCCAGGCAAGGAAGGTGCGAAAACGCGCTGAATCAAGAATCCCGGCCATCCCGATCACGCGCTGGCGCGGAAAGCTCGTGACATCGAGCGCCACGTGACACATCGCGTCGAGCGGATTGGTGACGACGATCACGATTGCGTCCGGTGAGCGCTCGGCCACCTGACCGGCCACTCCGCCGACGATCTCCTTGTTCTTGGCCAGCAGGTCATCGCGGCTCATCCCCGGCTGGCGCGGAAATCCGGACGTGATCACGACGATGTCGGACCCCGTCGTGTCCTCATAACCATTGGTACCGGTCATGTTGGGCTCGTAGCCGACTACGGGTCCCGCCTGGTTGAGGTCGAGCGCCTTCCCCTGGGGCAGACCCTCGACGATGTCGACGAGAACGACGTCCGCATAGTCGCGCTCGGCCAGTCGTTGCGCCGTCGTAGCCCCAACATTTCCAGCACCTACTACAGTTATCTTTCGTCTCACAGGTATTCTCCCTCTATAGTTGGTGTAACTCTGTAACTCTCACGTTGGGGGTATTGAATGTCGCTCGTCGATGACGTGCGCAAGCAGGTTGAAAAACGACTCTCCGAGCTCGGCCCGTTCGTCGAGGAGCATGAGCAACTCAACGCGCTAGTCCAGCGCCTGACCGGGGCCACCAGCTCGACGCCCCAACGTCGTCGCGGACGTCCGCCCGGAAGCAAGAACCGCAAGGGGTCCACGACCACGCGCAAGAAGGCCTCCACCGCGAAGTCCGCGTCGGCCACCAAGCGCGCTGCGCGGCCAAAGCGAGCTTCGACGTCGAAGACCGGCGCTCGCCGCGGCCCCGGACGGCCGCGCGGACGCCGCGGCGGCAACACCCGCGCAGCACAGGCGCAGGCGCTCGTCTCGTCGAAGCCCGGCATCACGATTCCCGAGCTGGCCAAGGAGATGGGCATCAAGCAGAATTACCTATACCGCGTGATGCCCGGACTGGCGAAGGAGCGCAAGGTCAAGCGTGTCGGCAAGGGCTGGCATCCCGTCCGTTAGCCGAGCTCTTCGATGATCGCGTCGGCCACCTCCGAGGTACCCACCGCGGAGGGGTCGTCGCGACTCGGCTTCATGTCGTAGGTCACCTGCTCGCCCTTGCGGACCACGCTCGCGATCGCGTCCTCCATACGGTCGGCCGCACCTCGCTCGCCGAGGTGACGCAGCATCATCACACCCGAGAGCATCAGCGCCATCGGGTTTACCTTGTTGAGGCCCTTGTACTTCGGCGCTGACCCGTGCGTCGCCTCGAAGACGGCGACCTCGTCGCCGAGGTTCCCGCCAGGCGCCATGCCGAGACCGCCGATCATCCCCGCGCCGAGGTCCGAGACGATGTCGCCGTAGAGGTTCGGCAGCACGATCACGTCGTACTCCTCGGGGCGCGAGACCAGCTGATTGCAGAGGTTGTCGATGATCCGGTCCTCGAACTCGATCTCGGGGTGGCGCTGGGCCACCTCACGCGCCGTCTCGAGGAACAGCCCGTCGGAGAACTTCATGATGTTCGCCTTGTGGGCCGCGGTCACCTTGCGCCGCCCGTTGTCCTTCGCATAGCGGAACGCAGACTCGACTATCCGCTCTGAGCCGAACACGGAGATCGGCTTGATCGATATGCCCGAGTCCTCACGCACGTGAGCGCCCAAGGAGTCGAGGAACTCGCGCAGCTTGGCGTTGTCCTCGCTGCCGCGCTCGAACTCGATCCCGGCATACAGATCCTCGGTGTTCTCACGCACGATCACTATGTCGGTATCCGGAAAGCGCGTGCGCACACCCTCGTACGCCTTGCAGGGGCGCTGGCAGCTGTAGAGGTCGAGCTGCTTGCGCAGCAGCACGTTCACCGAGCGAAAGCCAGGCCCGACGGGCGTGGTCGTCGGCCCCTTGATGCCCACCTTGTTGCGCCGGATCGAGTCGAGTGTCTCCGGCGGCAGCGGCGTCCCTTCGCTCTCGTACACATCGACGCCGGCCTCCCGGCGCTCCCATTCGAACTCGACGCCGGTGGCCTCCAGCACCCGTCGCGTCGCCTCGGCCAGTTCCGGACCGGTGCCGTCGCCGGGAATGAAGGTCACCTTGTAAGCCATGCGCAAGTCCTCTCGGTAGATCAGTCGGGTGCTCGGTCCGGCTGGGCGGGCGATGCTATCGACGCGCCTGGCACAATGACGGTAGATCAGCGAGCCACGGGAGCCCCAGGTGTCTGCCACAGCATCACCGCCTCACAACACGCCGGCCGCCACGCATGAGGTGCGCAACCAGGTGCCGCCGCTGGTCGGCCACAACACCTACGTGTCAAACACTCCGCTCGTCGAGGGGTGCCGACGCGAAGGAGCGGCCTGGGCGGAGCAGCGGCTGCACGCGATCGGCGAGCTGGCGGGAAGCGCACAGGCGCGCGAATGGGGCGAGCAGGCCAACCGCAATCCGCCGGTGCTTCGCACTCACGACCGCTATGGCAACAGGATCGACGAGGTCGACTTCCATCCGGCATGGCACGAGCTACTCGAGGTGGCCGTCGGCCACGAACTGCATGCGCTGCCGTGGCGCAACCCCCGGGAGGGGGCACACGTCGCGCGCGCGGGGCTGTTCATGGCTTGGTCGGTGGAAGCCGGCCACGGCTGCCCGATCTCGATGACCTACTCCGGCGTGCCGGCGCTGCGCGCCCAGCCCGAGATAGCCGCCGAGTGGGAGCCGCGAATGCTCTCCACAACCTATGACCGTCGTTTCATCCCCGCTTCGGAGAAGAACGGTGTGCTGCTCGGCATGGCAATGACCGAGAAGCAGGGCGGCTCCGACGTGCGCGCCAACAGCACCGTGGCCCGGCCCCTGAACGGTGGCGGCGCCGGCGGCGAGTACGAGATCACCGGGCACAAGTGGTTCTGCTCGGCGCCGATGTGCGACGCCTTCCTCGTTCTCGCCCAAACCAACCACGAAGGCCACGCTGCACCCTCATGCTTTCTGTTGCCGCGGTTCACACCCGACGGCCGGCGCAACGACTTCCACCTGCAGCGACTTAAGGACAAGCTCGGTAACCGCTCGAATGCGTCGAGCGAAGTGGAGTTCCGCGGCGCCTGGGCTCAGATGGTCGGCGAGCAAGGCCGCGGCGTGCCGACGATCATCGAAATGGTCGGCCACACGCGGCTCGACTGCGTGGTCGGCAGCGCGGGCGGCATGCGCAGCGGCGTCGAGCAGGCGACCCACCACGCCGCCCACCGCTCCGCCTTCGGCAAGCTGTTGACGGACCAGCCACTGATGCGCAACGTGCTCGCCGACCTTTGCGTCGAGTCCGAGGCCGCGACGGTGACGGCACTGCGACTGGCGCGCTCGTATGACGCCGCGTCCGAGGACGAGCACGAAGCCCTGTTCAAGCGCCTGGCGACCGCCGTCTCGAAGTACTGGATCTGCAAGCGTGGACCGGCGCACTCGGCCGAGGCGCTCGAATGCCTCGGCGGCAACGGCTACGTCGAGGAGTCGGGGATGCCCCGGCTCTACCGCGAGATGCCGTTGGCGTCGATCTGGGAGGGGTCGGGCAACGTGATCTGCCTCGACGTCCTGCGCGCGCTGACGCGCACACCGAAATCGCTCGAGGCCTTCTTCGGCGAGCTCGGCGAAGCGGCCGGAGTCGAGCCACGGCTCGACGCCTACGTGGCAGAACTGCGCAAGCTGTTCAGTGACGGCGAGGAGATCGAGTCGAGCGCGCGCCGGATCGTCGAGCGGATGGCGCTCGCGCTGCAGGGCTCGTTGCTCGTCCGCCACGGCGATCCGGCGGTCGCTGACGCCTTCTGCGCCTCGCGCCTCGGCGGCGACTGGGGACGCGCCTTCGGCACGCTGCCCCCCGGGGTCGACTTCGAGGCGATCATCGAGCGGCACCGGCCGAGCATCTGAGACACGCCGTCGGGCTCGTCACGGCGCTGCGCACGCGCCGGCGCGGCGCACCGGCTGTGCGACGATAACCCCATGCTCCGCGGCACCGGATCGATTCCGCTGGTACGCCTCTTCGGGATCCGAATAGGCGTGCACCCGAGCTGGTTCCTCGTCCTGTTCGGGTTCATCCTGCTGCTCTCGCAACCGTTCAAGGAGGCGCTCTCGTCGTCCGATAGCGTCGCCTACGTGACCGCGGTCGTGACCGTGCTCGCGATGTTCGCCTCGGTCGTACTGCACGAGCTGGGTCACGCACTGGTTGCGCGACGGCTGGGGATCGAGATCGCCGGGATCGACCTGTGGATGTTCGGGGGGATCGCGAAGATGTCGCGCGAGACGGACACCCCCGGGGCCGAGTTCAAGGTGGCGGTCGCGGGACCGCTGGTCACGTTCGCGCTCGTGCTGATCTCCTGCGCGCTCGGCCTGGCGGTCGCGGGGAGCCACAACTTCCTCGATGCGATGGGCCTGAGGCGCGGTGCGAGTGTCTCGCCGGCGACGCTGGTGCTCGCCTGGCTGGCGCTGGTGAACGCCTTCGTGTTCGTCTTCAACCTGATCCCTGCCTTCCCGCTGGACGGAGGGCGGATCGCCAGGGCGATCGCATGGCGCAAGACGGGCGATCGGATGCGCGCCACGCGAATCTCGGCGGGCGTCGGGCAGGCATTCTCATACCTCCTGATGGGTCTCGGCGTCTTCGGCGTCGTCCAGGGCGACATCCAGGGCCTTTGGTTTCTCGGGCTCGGCTTCTTCCTCGGCCAAGCGGCGCGGGCATCGGTGTTCCAGACGGCATTCAGCGAGCGCATGCGCAAGGTCACCGTCGCCGACATCATGGATTCGGAGCCCGTCAGCGTGCCCGCCGGACTGTCGGTCGAGCGCGCGCGCGAGGACTTCTTCCTGCGCTACGGCTGGCCGTGGTTTCCAGTCACCGACGCCGCCGGGCGATTCGTCGGACTGGTGCGCTCGGAGCGGGTCGAAGGCGCCACCGGCACAGGCGACGGCTCGGGGACGGTGGCCGACGTGATGGAACCCGACGACGGTGGCTGGCGCGTGGGAGCCGACGCTCCGCTGGAGGCTCTGCTGGCGTCGGCGCCGCTGCGTGCGGGTGGAGCGCTGATGGCCGTCGACGGCGAGGGGATCCTGCGCGGTGTCGTCACGCTGGAGCAGGTGCGCCGCGCACTGCAGTCGGTCGCAACCGCCG
>DASZZG010000117.1:0-2061 GCA_035543355.1 Solirubrobacteraceae bacterium
GCCTCCCGCGGACGCGCTCGGGCGTCGGCCCAGGCACAGCCGGCCCCAACCAGGCACGCTCGAGCGCCGCCGTACCGTCGGGCCCGCTGACAGCCCCCGGAATCGTCCGGCTACGCGCCGCTGCGCCCGCCACCGCAGCCCTTCGGGCCGACGCGCAGCTGCGCGGCCGAGGGCGGATCGCGTGTCAGCAGCTCCGAGACGGTGACGGCGCGCAGGTGCTTGCGCCGCAGCGCCGGCAGGAACGTCCGCATCGCACGGATCGTCTGACCGCGATTCTCGTGCATCAGGATGATCGCGCCGGGACGCAGCCCGGTCTTCACGTTCTTCGCGATGCCGGCGTAGTTTGCGCCGAGCGAGTCGCGACTGTCCATGCTCCAGAGCACCTCGACGAGACCGTCCTTGCGCGCCTGCCGGTCGATCGCAGAGTTGCGCGCACCGTATGGCGGCCGGAAGAGGCGCACCTTCGTCCCCGACGCCTTCTCTGCGGCACGCTTGCCGCCGGAGATCTCGTTCGCCATCGCGCTCTGCGACAGGCCGGGCAGGAAGGGGTGAGTCAGCGTGTGGTCGCCGATCGCTCCCAGGCTCACCTCACGCCGGGCGATATGCGGGTAGGAGGAGATGCTCTTCGCGACCAGGAACCACGTCGCCTGGGCATGCGCAGCCCGCAGCTTGCGCATCGCGAGCGTCGTGTAGGGGCCGGGTCCGTCGTCGAACGTCAGCGCGACATAGCGGCCGCGGCGTCCGCCGCAGTAAACGGGCTTGGCGAGCTTGGCCAGCCGTCGCAAGGCGATCACCTGGTCCTGCGTACGCGGCGTGCCGGTTCCCGCACTGGCGGAGCTGCGGCGCCCTTTTGGCGCCCTGCCTTTCGGCGCCTTGGTCGCATGGCCGGCGCGCCGGCTCGACTTCCCCGGCCCACCGAGCGCGATCACTGCAATGACAGCCACCGCGACGATCGCGATCAGGCCACCCGCAAGACGACGGCGTCGCGTCTGGCGTCGACGCAACTCCTCGCGACGCGCGCGCAGCGATTGCTGGTCGAATGCGGGCGGCTCGTTCGTCATCGCTGACGTTAGGCCGATGCGCCGACACTCGCCAGCGACACGACTGCTTGCTCGGCGTCGAGCAGCTCGACACCGATGTTCTCGAGCTCCCGCTCGCCTCGCCCGTAGAGCCCCGACAGCGCGTCGCGGACAACGACCACGCGGAAGTCGCGTTCGCTCGCCTCGTACACCGAGGTCCGCGGGCAGTTGGGGAAGTTGCAACCGCAAAAGACCAGCGTCGAACAGTCCATCTCATTCAGATGGCGCTCCAGCGGCGTGTCGAAAAAGGCGCCCCAACGCGGCTTGTAGATCGCCACCTCGCGCTCGCCGAGCGACTGGACCCCGCCGGCCAGCAGCAGCTCGTGGTCGAGCTGGTTCTCGGGCCCCGGCGCGAGATCCGGAGCAAGCTGAGAACCGGGCGTCCCAGGAGCCAGGATCACAGCGCCCTGTTCGATCGCGGCGCGCCGGCAGAGATCGGCGTTGCTGCCGTCGCGCACGTACAACCGGACGACGTGCACGATCGGCGCGCCGGCCTCGCGAAAGGCGTCGAGCAGCAGCCGCATCCGCGGCAATGCGGCGGAGGTGCCTGCGATCTCGAGCGGCTGGCCGTCGAGCACGTCGCACTGCGTGTCGATCGTGATCAGCGCAGCGGAGGCGAAGTCGGGGCTGATGTAGTCGGTCGTCATCGGGGTGGCGCGGGCCTGACTGTACCGGTGCCCAACCTGCTCGCGGCGGGCCGGTCAGAATTGGTGCCCATGCGCGACAAGTTCCTCGAGCTGACCCCGGACCTGTACGAGTACATGGTCGACCACGGCGCTCGCCAGGACGACGTGCTGCGCCGCGTCGAGCGCGAGACCGAGCAGCTCGGCGGCATCGCGATCATGCAGATCGCCCCCGACGAGGGCGCACTGCTGACGCTGCTCGTCCGGCTCATCGGCGCACGGCGGGCGCTCGAGATCGGCACATTCACCGGCTACAGCGCGATCTGCATAGCGCGCGGGCTGGGCGAGGACGGATCGCT
>DASZZG010000118.1:0-2733 GCA_035543355.1 Solirubrobacteraceae bacterium
GCCGACGGAACGACCCAAACCGCTCGGATCGGAGAAGTGAGCACGCGGGTGCCGCTTTCTCGCGGAGGAGCAGCGTCGACCGGTCGCACTATGCAGGCACGCTACCATGGTGGCATGGCTAAGAACATGACTGTCCGTCTCGATGACGAGCTGGCGGCCGACACCGAGGCGCTCGCCCGGGCCGACGGCAAGAGCCTGAATGAGACCGTCAAGCAGGCACTCAAGGAGGCCGTCGAGCGTCGCCGCAAGGATCCGAAGTTCAAGGCCCGCGTGCGACGCATCATCGAGGAGGACCGCGAGCTGCTCGAGCGGCTCGCCAGGTGAGCGTCGCCTACCTCGACCTCGCCGACTACGTCGCGATCGCCGCCGAGGTCACCGGCCTCGATGTCGACACCATCATGCGGATCGCCAAGCTGAACCTCGCCGACTCGGCGCTGCACGCGCCAGTGGCGGGCTTCGGCGAGACCGAGTTCTACCCCGATTTCGTGGACAAGGCGGCGGTGCTGGTGGTGCGCCTAGCCAAGAACCACCCGCTCCCAGACGGCAACAAGCGCGCCGCCTGGGTCACGCTTCGGCTGTTCGTCGAGATCAACGGCTGGTCAGGAACCCGGCACCCAGCGTCGAAGACGCTGAACACGCCGTCCTCGCGATCGCCTCCGGCGACTGGAGCGAAGACGAGACGGCAGCCTGGCTCCGCAAACACCTAGCCGCGCCCGAGCACTCATAGCGGCCGGCCGACAGGTCGGGCAGCGGACACGCCACAGCCCCGGCGCCAAGTGATCCAAAGGTGGCAAGGACACTCGGCGCGAGAGTGCCGCTCATAGCTGCAAACGGAAGTCGTCGTTGGGGTCAAGCGCAGTCCCGCGCCGGACGAACACGGATCGTGGGCGGTGGCGGCCGCCGGGCTCCTGCTATGGGCGGTGGGGCGGGCAGCGACTGCGCTCAGCGGTAGGTCGCCAGCGAACGAGGAGGCGGCCGGGAGTGAGCAGCGCGAACGCTGCCTCGCGATCGCTCGTGGGCTGCTCTGAGAAGGCGCGCGCCGAGAAACCGATCGGATCCGGCGAGTGGGCGCTCAAGATCCACATGTTCTAGAGCGTTTGGCCGCGCCCCCCTCGGCGAGATAGCGTTGCCTGATGTTCGAGACGCTACGCACCGAGGTTTCGGGCCCGGTCGGACGCCTGACGCTGCAGCGACCCAAGCGCCTGAACGCGCTCAGCCGCTCGCTGCTGGGTGAGCTGATCGAGGCCGCACGCTGGTTCGATGCCCGCCGCGACGCCAAGGTGGTCGTGGTCGAGGGCGCGGGCAGGGCGTTCTGCGCCGGCTTTGATCTCGACGATTTTCTCCAGCCCGACCCCGAGCTGCCGCCGCGCGAGGTGGCCGAGCTCGGTCGTCTGATGGCGGAAGCGATCGCCGGCATGCGCGCGCTGACGATCGCCGCGATCCAGGGTCGCTGTGTCGGGGGCGGGCTGGTGCTGGCCGCGGCCTGCGACCTGCGTCTCGCTGCGGACGACGCGGTCTTCTCGATCCCGGAGGTGGACCTCGGCATCCCGCTCGCCTGGGGCGGGATACCGCGCCTGGTGCGCGAGATCGGTCCCGCGATGACGAAGGAGCTGGTACTCACGTGCCGGCCGTTCGATGCGCAGGAGGCGCGCGAGCTTCACTTTCTCAACCGTGTCGTGGCTGCCGAGCGCTTGGCGGACGAGGCCGCCTCGCTCGCTGCCGAGCTGGCTTCTAAGTCGTCGCTCGCGCTGACCGTCACGAAGCGCCACGTAAACGCCGTCAGCGAAGCGATCGCTTCGACAGCGGGTGCCGCCATGGACGCCGATGTTCTCGTCTCGGCGCTGTCGGACCCCGAGTCCCGCGACGCCGCGCAGCACTACCTTGCGGCTCGCGGGCGCGCAGACCGCTAGTTGGCGCTCAGACATCGGTTTCGACATTTCAGACGTGGCCACGCGGTGCCCGCCCTGGTTGGAGCACCGAGTCCCTCGCGCGCGAGGGCACACTTGCGCTTCGCCTCGCCGAAGCGAGCGCCAGCCGCCCTCCAGACCACACGCTCGGAGTTCGTCCCCAGCGGTCACGCGCCGGACCGGACTCGGGCGCTCGCATCTGGGCGAAAGCAGGCGCGAGCGTCTGCCCTGCTTCTGGCGACGAGCAGGGAAGCTCGCGTATGCGGCGAGAGACCCGCTTCTGCCTTCGGGGAGTACTCGACCGGCACCTGTCTCGTCTGGGGATCCTGCCCCGGGACGACCACTGACGCTGCGAGGCGTGGCGGCCGGCCGGAGCCCTCAGCCGATCTGCTCCGCCAGCTCGACGATGATCCCCTCCGGGCCGCGGACGTAGCACAGCCGATAGCTGTCTTCGTAGCGCTCCACCTCGCCAACGAGCTCCGCGCCGCGGGCTCGCAAGCTAGCGACGCCGGCGTCGAGATCGTTGACTGCGAATGCGACATGACGGATGCCCGGGGTGTTCGCCGGCGCGTGCCGGTCGCCGCCCCGGCCCGACGGGGCGTGAAACTTCGTCAGCTCGAGTCGTCCGTGGCCGTCCGGGGTCTCCAACATCGCGATCTCCGCCCGGACGCCCTCGAGCCCCACCACGCGGTCCACCCAACCGCCCTCGACCGGCCCCTCGCCCTGTAGCTTGAGTCCGAGCTCGACGAAGAACGCCGTCGCGGCCGCGAGGTCGTCGACCACGATGCCCACGTGCTCCATGCGTTGGATCGTCATGCGCTCGACT
>DASZZG010000119.1:0-15702 GCA_035543355.1 Solirubrobacteraceae bacterium
GCGATCGTCGCGCCCACCAGCGGACCGACGATGTAGATCCAGAAGTCGGTCCAGGTGGCCGATGCGAGCGCCGGGCCGAGCGAGCGGGCCGGGTTGAAGCTTGCTCCGGTCAGCGGGGCGAACGTCATCACGGCGAACGCCAGCGTCGTGCCGATGACGAACCCGGCCCACGCGCGATTGCCGCGCGGATTCACGGCGGTCCCCATGATCGCCCACATCAGGGCGAAGGTGCCGAGCGCCTCGACCACCAGCGCGGCGACGGTCCGGTTGCCTGACAGGGCGGTCGAAACCGTCGTCGCCCCGTAGTGGACCGACTTGCCGGCGTCGAGCAGCAGCGCCTTGCAGACGTAGGCGCCGGCAATCGCGCCGGTTAGCTGCATGACGATGTAGATGACCGCGTCGACCGGGCGGATCTTGCGAATCGCCATCAGCGCCACGCTGACCGCGGGGTTGAAGTGGCCGCCGGACGTGGCGCCGAGGGTGTAGATCAGCATCCCAAGGAGGAAGGCGTGGAGCAGCCCGATCACGGCGAAGTCCTTCACGCCGAGGACGGCGGTGTCGGACACGATCATGCAGATGAACAACACCAGCAGGAAGGTGCCGAGCAGCTCGGCGACGTACGCGGCGGGGCCGCGCGGCTCGATTCCCGCTGCCGGTGGGCGTTGAGTCGTGGACGCTGCAGCTTGCACGTGGCTGTTCCCCCTAGGTAGTGGCTGCTGGAACGGGCGCGATTCTAGGTACGCGTCCGGTCACCACGCGCTCGTGCGTGGTTAAGCTCTCGCGCCATGCGGCGAGAGCGACGTCTCGGATTGATCGCCGGGACGCTCGTCCTGACGGTGGCCGGCTGCGGCGGTGGGCGCCCCGTGAAGAGCGCCGCGCTGATCCTCGACTTCACGCCCAATGCCGTGCATTCCGGCATCTACACGGCCGTCGCGCGCGGGTACGACCGCGCCGCCGGCGTGCGGCTCGACGTGCGCGTGCCCTCGATGTCGACCGACTCGGTCAAGCTGCTGCTCGGGGGGCGCGCCGACTTCGCCGTGCTCGACATCCACGATCTCGCGCTGGCGCGGGCGCGGGGGCGCGATCTCGTCGGCGTGATGGCGCTCGTCCAGCGCCCGCTGGCCGCGGTCCTTGCACAGCCCTCCGTACGCTCGCCGCGCGACCTCCAGGGTAGGCGCGCCGGCGTCAGCGGCCTGCCGAGCGACTCTGCGGTACTGCGCTCGATCGTGTCCGGTGCGGGCGGCAACCCCAAGCGCGTCCGCGAGGTGACGATCGGATTCAACGCCGTCCCCAGCCTGCTCGGCGGTCGCGTAGCCGGCGCGACCGCGTTCTGGAACGTGGAAGGTGTCGCTTTGCAGCGTCAACGGCCCGGGTTTCGCCAGTTCCGCGTCGACGACTACGGCGCGCCCAGATACCCGGAGCTCGTGCTGACGACCACACGGCGCGAGCTGCGCCACCGAGCCGGGGTGGTGCGCGCGACCGTCGCCGCGCTGGTACGCGGTTACAGCTTCGCGCGCAAAGAGCCCTGGGCAGCGGTGGAAAACGAGCTGGCACGCGCACCCGGACTCAAGCGCGACGAGCTGAGGGCGCAGATGAAGGCCGTCTCCCCCGCGTTCGCCACCGGCGCCGGCCGCCCGGGCGAGCTGAACTCCGGCCGGCTGAAGGCCTGGGCGCGCTGGGAGGCGCGCTTCGGCATCGTGTCCCGCCCGCCCGACGTGGGAGCGATGTTCGATACTCGGTTTCTGCCGCGCTGACCGCGGGAGGCGTTAGCCCAGAGCGCGCCGCACGACCCGCGGTGCGCAGCTGCGTAAAACGGCAGCGAGCCAGTACGGACGCGGCACGTAGCGCTCGGCGGCGCCGCCCGGCCCGGCGTCGACGATCGCCTCGGCGACGCGCTCCGGCGTCGAGACGATCCAGCGCGTGAGCGGCCGCGAGACCAGTTGGGTCTGGGGAAAGCCTTCGGTCGCCACGAACCCCGGAAGCACGAGGCCGACGTGCACGCCGTGCGCGCGCTGCTCGAGGTGCAGCGCATCGGTCCAGCCGGCGAGCGCGAACTTGCTCGCCGAGTAGGCGCCGCCGCGGCCGCGGGCGACGCGCCCCGCGGTGCTGGCGACATTGACCAGCGCGCTCGGCGCCGAACGTTGCAGCAGCGGCAGCAGCGCCTCGGTCAGGCGAACGGTCGCATCGAAGTTGAGCTCCATCGTCTGGCGGACGTTGTCCCAGCCGCCCTCGTCGAAGGTCGCCATCCACGAGGATCCGGCGTTGTTGACTAGAAGGTCGAGCCTCCCGTGCGTGCGCTCGACCTCGGCGGCGATCCGCGCCGGCGCGTCCTCGTCGACCAGGTCGGCGGCGATCACGGTCGTCGCATCGCCCAGCTCCGCGGCGAGCTCGCGCAGGCGGTCCTCGCGCCGCGCGACCAGCACCAGCGTCGCATCGTCCTCGCGCGCGAGCCGGCGCGCCGTCGCGGCGCCGATCCCACTCGAGGCTCCGGTGACCAGCGCGATCACCGCGCCACCAGCTCGGTGACGAGGTCGGCGCCGGCGCGCGCCATCCGCGACCGCGGGACGACCATGTCGAATCCCGCCGCGAGCGCGCGCGCGCGGACTTCGGCGTCGATGTGCGCGTAGAACCCCAGCGTGCGGCATTCAGCGAGCTCGTCGCCGAGCTTCATCGATTCGATCAGCCTGGCGCCGTCGAGGCCGTCGCTGACCAGGTCCACGACGAGCACGTCGGCATTCGGCGCGAGGGCACGCGCCCGGTCCTCGTCGGCGCAGAGCTCGACGTCATGACCCGCGGCGGCGAGCGCCCCCTGCAGGTTGGAGCCGAACAGCAGGTCTCCGACGAGCGCGATCACGTGTGCCATGCGGCTCGCGCCTACTGCGCGCGGATGCGGCGAAACTCTTCCCGCACCGACTCCGGCCGCCCCCACATCGGATTGATCTCGACCCGGCCGGCGCGCATCTCGCGCACTACGAGCTCACCTTCGATGCCGGCCTCGTCGAGCAGCCTGAGCGCGGCGTGAACAGCGGGCACGGCCGCGGCGTGGCCGAAGCGATGCGCGACGAGCAGCCGCCAGTGCCAATCGTGGCGCGAGTACGGGAGCGCGTTGCAGGTGACCACGTAGGTGGCGGCTTCGACGTAGCGGCCCTCATCGGCTATCCGCAGGTCGCACTCGAGGTCGGTCCAGTCGTCCGGCAGCCCGTCGACGATCTGCTGAAAGGTCTCTGCAAGCGCCATCGACTAGAGCCTACCCGCGCGCGGCGTGGAGCCTTGTCCAAGCGGCGCGGTGGCTATCCTCGATCGATGGCTCTCGCGACCGGACTGGCGGGCGAGTATCGGGTACTGACCGAAGGTTGCGCGCTGGTCGACCGCTCCGATCGCGGCAAGCTGGCGCTCACCGGGTCCGACGCCAAGTCCTTCCTGCAAGGACAGACGACCAATGACGTCGAGGCGCTCACGCCGGGCCGCGGCTGCTATGCCGCCTTCCTGACGGCCAAAGGGAAGATGCTCGGCGACCTGCGCGTGATCGACAGCGGAGAGGAGCTCTGGCTGGACACGGAGCGAGTCGCGTTGCAGCCGCTGTTCAACATGATCAATGCCTACAAGCTCGCCGCCGATGTCGTGCTGCACAAGCGCACGCTGGAGCAGGCGCTGTTCTCGTTGATCGGCCCGCAGGCACGAGTAGTCGCCGGCGCGAAGGGCCTGGGCGCCGGCGAGCACGACAACGGGACTGCCGAGATCCGCGGCGTTGCGGCATTGCTGGTCGCCACCGACACGGGCGTCGACGTGATCTGCGCCGCCGAGCGAGCGCACGAGATGCGCGCCGCGCTGGTCGCGGGTGGCGCCGAGGAGGTTTCGCCGGCCGCGGCCGAAATGCTGCGCGTCGAGCGCGGCCGGCCGCGCTACGGCAAGGAGATGGACGAGGCGACGATCCCGCAGGAGGCAGGGATCAACGACCGCGCCGTCTCGTTCGAAAAGGGCTGCTACGTCGGCCAGGAGACGGTCGCGCGCCTCCACTACCGCGGCAAGCCCAACCGCCGGCTGCGCGGCCTCGCGCTGTCTGAGCCGGGGAGCGATGGTGAGGAGCTGTGGCTCGCCGAACGCGCCGTCGGCACTATCGGCACGGCAGTCGTCTCGCCGCGGCTCGGCCCGATCGCTCTCGCGTTGGTGCGGCGGGAGGCAGCACCGGGAGACACGCTGCGCGTGGCCGCCGAGGGGCGGTCCGCGATGGTCGTCGAGCTCCCGTTTGACGCCGTTTGACCCAGCGGCCGGTGCTTCGGATAGGGTTTCGGCTCGCTGCCGGAGTCGAGCACAGCGTCCGGCTGGACCACCGGGACGGAGAGCATTGAATGACGGCAACGCCGACCATGCGCACTGTATCCCTGTCGCTGCTCGCAGCGGCTGCGCTTGGCATCGCGGGCTGCGGCGGTAGCAACTACAAGAACCAGCCCCGACCGGCGACGCCGATCGACGTCGGCGCAGCGATCAATCAGAAGCGGATCACGGTCTCGCCGACGAACTTCGGTGCCGGCCCGGTCGTCTTGATCATCACCAATCAGAGCACCGTCTCCCAGGACGTGCGCGTGCGCAGCGAGCCGAACCCCGGCGTGCAGAGCAAGTGCCCGCCGGTCGACCAGACGACAGGGCCGATCAATCCGCAGGACACCGCCGAGTTGAAGGTGGACCTGTGCGAGGGGGCCTACAACGTGCGTACGGCGGCAAACACCGTCAAGGGCGCGCGATTGGTCGTTGGCACTCCACGCACCAGCGCGCAGAACCAGGTCCTTCAACCCTGACCGCGACCGCCGCCGGGCGGCTTGACGAATTGCAACCGGCAATGCAATACTTGCGTACGTGCAAGCAATTGCTTCTCCCACGCAACTGTCATCGGCTGGCCTGGCGCGCGACATCGGCGCGTTCTTCGTCTACATCCAGCGAACCTCGGGTCAGGACTTTCTTCAGGCGGTCGACGAGCTCGACCTCTCGCTGACTCAGGTCAAGGCGCTGCACATGCTCGCGGCGATCCGCGACGAGCGCTCGCTGAAGGCGCTCGCGCAGCAGCTGTCGATTTCGCTGCCGGCGGCCTCGCGCGCAATCGAGGGTCTGCACCAGCGCGGCCTGATCGAGCGCCACGAGGACACCGAGGACCGGCGGATGAAGCGCGTCCGCATCAGCGACAAGGGCGCCAACGTCGTCGACGACCTGTCCGAGGCGCGCCACGCCGACCTCGCCCGCTTCGTCGAGACCCTCTCAGGGACCGAGCGCAAGCGTCTTGCCGCCGCGCTGGCTCCCGTTCTGGCACGCACGGACGTCGCAGCCTGCCGCCACGGCTCCGGGAGCGACAGATGACCGAGCGGATCGTCGCGCAGGCCCAGCGCCTGGCGCCCAGCGACGACAACAGGCGCTGGTGGACGCTCGGAGCCATGTGCTTCGCGCTGTTCATGATCATGCTCGACAACACCGTCGTCAACGTCGCACTGCCATCGATCCAGCGCGACCTCCACACGACGCTCTCCGGCCTCGAGTGGACGATCAACGCCTACACGCTCGTGTTCGCCGTGCTGCTGGTAACGGCCGGGCGCCTCGGTGACGTCTTCGGCCGGCGGCGGATGTTCATCTTCGGCGTGGTCACGTTCGCGCTCTCGAGCGCGGCGATCGGCGCCGCGCCCACCGCCACCTGGCTCGTCGCCGGACGCGCGGTCCAGGGCATCGGCGCCGCGTTCATGATGCCCGCGACGCTTTCGATCATCACCAACGCCTTCCCCGCGCATGAGCGCGGCAAGGCGATCGGCACATGGGCCGGCGTCTCCGCGATCGCGCTCGCGATCGGACCGATGCTCGGCGGCTATCTGGTCGGGCACGTCTCGTGGCGCGCGATCTTCTACATCAACCTGCCGGTCGCGGCGCTCGCGGTGATCGTGACGCTGTTCGCCACGCGCGAGTCGCGCGACGACACCGCGCCGCGCTCCGTCGACGTGCCTGGTGTCGCCGCGCTCACTGTCGGCATCGGCGCGCTCGTCTACGCGCTCGTCGAAGGCAACAAGTGGGGCTGGGGCTCGGGCCGGATCGTCGGCCTGTTCGTGCTGGCAGGCATTGCGCTCGCCGCATTCGTCGTGATCGAGCGGCGCGTGAAGCTGCCGATGATCGACTTCAGCTACTTCCGCTCGCGCTCGTTCCTGGGCGCCAACCTGGCGGCCTTCACGGTCTCGTTCGCGATGTTCGGGATGTTCCTCTTCCTCGCCCTCTACTTCCAGAACATCCTGCACTACTCTCCCTTCCAGGCCGGTCTGCGCTTCCTCCCCGCGACCGTCGTGATCATGGTCCTCGGCCCGATCGCCGGACGACTCGCAGACCGTGTCGGGCCGCGACCGCTGATCACCTTCGGACTCGTCGTCGTCTCGGCCTCGCTCGTTTGGCAGTCGTTCATCAAGGTCAACACGAGCTATGCCTTCCTCTGGCCGGCCTTCCTGCTGATGGGCATCGGAATGGCCTTCGTGATGTCGCCGATGAGCACAGCCGCGATGAACGCGATCGACCGCACCAAGGCCGGCGCCGCGTCCGGGGTGCTCTCGATGACGCGCATGGTCGGCGGGACCTTCGGCGTCGCGGTCATCGGCGCGCTGATCTCGGGTCTCGGGCGCACCCAACTCGACAAGCACCTGCCCGGCGTCCCGGCCGGCGTCCGCAGCCACCTCGCCGACACGCTCGGCGCCGGGGGCGCGGCCGGCGGCGCCCACAGCCCGCAGATCACCGACGCCCTGCGCCACGCCTACGTTTACGGGCTCGGCCATTCACTGCGGGTGTCGGCCGCCTTGGCCCTCGTCGGCGCTCTGCTTGCTTGGGTCTTCGTCACGCGTGACGCCGAGGTCAAGCCCGAGCTCGACGCAGAGGGAATCACCGCCGCGGCACAAGCGCCGGCGCGGACGGAGCCGGCCGCGCCCGCGGAGCGCTCGGGCGAGCCCGTCAGCGTTTAGCCCGTACGCTTCACGTCATGCAAGATTCATCGCTCGCGGTCGGACTTGGTGACCAGGACCTGGAGGACCGGCTCGAGCGACATCGTGGCGAGCTGACCGCGTACTGCTACCGGATGCTCGCGTCGCCGTTCGAGGCCGAGGACGCCGTCCAGGACACGATGATCCGCGCGTTGCGCGGCTTCGACCGCTTCGAGGGTCGTGCGGCGCTGCGCTCCTGGCTGTATCGCATCGCGACGAATGTCTGCCTCGACATGCTCGCCAGCACAGAGCGCAGGGCGCGTCCGATGGACCTAGGGCCGGCGGGCGCTCCCGATGAGGCCAACCTGAACACGCTGTCGGAGGCCACGTGGGTCCAGCCGGTCCCCGACGGCCTGCTCGCGCCGGCCGCCGACCCGGCGGACCTTGCCGTCGCCCGCGAGACGATCCGGCTCGCGTTCGTGGCCGCCCTACAGCACCTTCCTCCCCGCCAGCGCGCGGTGCTGATCCTTTGCGAGGTGCTCCGCTGGAAGGCGACCGAGGTCGCGGAGCTGCTCGATACCAGCGTCGCGTCCGTCAACAGCGCGCTCCAGCGTGCACGGTCGACGCTCGCGGCGCGCAACGTGAGCGCGACCGATCCGACGCCGCCGCTGAACGAGGAGGACCGGGCGCTGCTCGCGCGCTACGTGCAAGCGTTCGAGGCCTACGACATCGATGCGCTGACCTCGCTGATCAAGGAGGACGCGACACAGTCGATGCCGCCGTACGACCTGTGGCTGCGCGGCCGCGAAGACATCTTCACGTGGTGGCTGGGCCCCGGTATCGGTTGCCGCGGCTCGCGCGTAATCCCGGCGACCGCGGCGAACGGCTCGCCGGCGTTTGGGCAGTACAAGCCGAGCCCGGAGGGTGGCTACGAGCCGTGGGCGCTCCAGGTCCTCGAGGTCTCAGCCGGGCAGATCGTCGAGCTCACCTTCTTCCTCGACACCGAGACGGTGTTCCCGCTCTTCGGCCTGCCCAGCCGGCTCGACGCCTAGCACGTCGAGCAGTCCCAGGAAGGCGAGCAGCTCGCGCAACTCATCCGGCGTGTGCTGCAGACGGAGCTCACAGCCGAGCCGCGGCAACCTGAGCGCGAGGCGCGCGAGCACGTCCACCGTGCCGATGTCGGGGCCGACCACCGCTCCGACGTCACAGTCAAACGTGCTCCTCCGTGGCGTCGCCATCCTGTTGGAATAGACCGGCGCGGTGGAGCTAACTCATCGGCAGGCCCGATCAGTTGCGATCGTAGCGGCGGTCTACGGCGGCGCTAGCCGGTGGCGGAGCTGAGCGCGACCTTCCACTTGCCGCCCTCTTTGACGAGCTGGAGCGGAAGCGGGCCGATGCCCTTGACCTGAGCCGTCGCGCTGGCCTTGTTGCCGTTCGTCTTGACGTTCGTGATCGGCGCGTCCTTGAACTTGGCGACGGCCTGCGCGCCCGCGCCGCTCTTGAGCGCACTGGACAGCGCGCCGGGACACTTCTTGCCGGCGGCGTGAGACTCGATCCCTTGCTTGGCGGACTTCGAGATCAGGCCGCAGGCCTTGCCGTAGTCGCCGTCGCTCAGCGCCTTGAGGTAGGACTTGGCTGCGTCCTTGGGGCTGCTGGAGCTGCCGCAGCCCGCGAACGGGACGGCCGCAAGGCTGCCGGCGACCAGCGTGCAAGCGAGTTTGAGCCGCATCAGGGCGCGACTGTATCGAAAGCAAGACCGACACCGCACCACGCCCTCCGAGCTAGTATGGCGCGCGCCGTCGCACCTACGAAAAGGAGCAGCGCCCGTGGCCGTTGACGTGAGCCAAGTCGGACAACTCGACACCGAGCCGGGCGAGCTGCCCGCGACGATGACCGCCTGGGTCATCCGGCGCGAGCGCGAGGGTGAGCCGCTCGACGCGTTCCAGCTCGAGGAGATCGAAGTCCCCGAGCCGGGCCCCTTCGAGGTGACCGTGCGGGTGATGGCGGCGGGCGTGAACTTCAACAACGTCTGGGCGGCGCTAGGCGAGCCGGTGTCGGTCTTCGACTACCACCCCGAGGATCACCACATCGGCGGCTCCGACGCCTCCGGCATCGTCTGGAAGGTCGGCGAGGGAGTCACCCGTTGGAGCCCGGGCGACGAGGTGGTCATTCACTGCAACCAGGCTTCCTATGAGGATCCCGAGGTCCATGGCCTGGACCCGCTGGCCGCTCCGTCGCAGAAGATCTGGGGCTATGAGACGACGTGGGGCTCGTTCGCCCAGTTCACCAAGGTCCAAGCGCAGCAGCTTCTGCCCAAGCCGGGCAACCTCGCGTGGGAGGAGTGCGCCGCCTACGGGCTGACGTACTTCACCGCGTATCGCATGCTGGTCGACAAGTGCCAGCTCCAGTCGGGCCAGCGGGTGCTGATCTGGGGCGCGGCCGGCGGGCTCGGCGTCTTTGCCACGCAGCTCTGCCGGCTCGCCGGCGCCGACGCGCTCGGCGTCGTGTCCTCGCCGCAGAAGGGAGAGCTCGTCAAGCAGCTGGGGGCCGTCGACTTCATCGACCGCAACGAGTACTCGGGCATGATGCGCCGCGGCGGCGAGTCGCCCGACGAGGAGAAGGCGCGCTTCAAGGAGTCAAGGCGTTTCGCCAAGGCCGTCTCGAAGGTCCTCGGCGGCCCCCCGGACATCGTCTTCGAACACGTCGGGCAGGCGACGTTCCCGACGTCGGTGCTCACCGTCAAGCCGTTCGGCAAGGTTGTGATCTGCGGCGCGACGTCGGGCTTCAACCTCGACTTCGACGTGCGCTACCTGTGGATGCGCCAGAAGCAGATCATCGGCTCGCACTTCGCCAACGCGTGGGAGTGCAACCGCGCCAACGAGCTGATCGACCAGGGCAAGATCCGGCCGGTGCTGTGGCAGACGATGGCCTTCGACAAGGTCGCCGAGGCGCATCAACTGCTGCGCGACAACAAGCACCTCGGCAAGATCGCGATCCTCGTCGGCGCCACCGAGGAGGGTCAGGGCAAGACCGCGGACGGACCGGGCGCGATCCACGCCGAGGTCGGCGCCTAGGGCAATGGAAGGCGTCGTTCACATCCCCTGGTACGCGACCGGCTTCCGCGGCGACGACCTCCAGGAGGCGCTGAGCGAGATCGCGCCGGTGGCGTTGCGCTACGGCGGCACCGACTACCTCGTGCAACGCAGCCGTGACGATCGCTACAGGATGCTCCAGACCGCGGCCTTCCCCGACAAGCTGTCGTGGGAGCGCTACTGGTACGGCGAGGAGTTCAAGCGCTTCCGCACGGTCTGCTCCGGCTGGTACCAGATCCCGGTCCTCTACACCTGGTACGACGTCGTCGCCAGCGGCGCGCTGGAGCCCGCCTAACTGGGGAGGGGACTTTGATTGGGCTGGACGCAGCGCGCCGGCGGCCCTCATTCGCGCCTACGGTCGTCTGACGAGAGGTCACGACGTCTTTGAGAGCTGGCGGCTGTTGTCCCGCCCCGTTTGCCCAGACCCAGACGGCCATGTGAAGCGGGACGGCTAATGCGGTCGCGGCCCGTTGGGACAGGACCCGTTCGCCGCAGCGGAGAGTTCGCGCGCCAATTGCGCGACCAACCCTGGTGGGCCCGGCGGTTCAGTCGTCGGCGTCAGCGGCGGGATGCTCAGGCGGTTTGTCGAGGCCGGCGAGACGCATCAGCTCGCGAGCTTTTCTGGCAATCAGCGGGGCGAAGTCGAGGCCTAGTGCCCGGGTCAGGCGCTCGCTAACGATCTGCATCTCGTGGGTCTTGAGCTGACCCACGGCGGCGAGGATCGCACTCTTGTGGACCGTGCCGACTGAGGCGATCGCGACTAGCGACTCGTGGCGCAGCCCGTAGCTGTCGGTCACTGGCAGATGGAAGAAGAAGGGATGCTCGTGGTTTGTGATGCGCGCCCAGGCGGCCTCATGGCTGCGGTGATGCGATTTGGCCGTGTTGATCCGTAGGCACGCGACGTCCTCGTGCTCGCCCCGCGTGCCATCGTGTAAGAGAAGGACGGGGCGCAGGCGAACCTCAACCTTGCCGGGAACGGGCTGGCCGCGGAAGGCGCGAGCGAACTGCTCGACGTTAGGGATGGTCTGCCCGTCAGCGAGCTCGAACGGAAACTGCGCGGTAAACGGGTAGATGGCGTAGCAAATGCGGCCGCGCCGCAACTCGGCGACGGCTAGCGGCATGACCTAGGCGTCGAGCTGCGCGACGAGCTCGTCGATCTGCTCTTCCTCGGCTTCCGAGGGCTCGCGATCCTCAGCGAGATCCCGCATCAGCACGATGTCTTCCTGCGTCATCAACAGTTCTGGCGACACGTTCGCTCCTTCATTTAGTAGCTCCAAGAGCGGCGCAACCGAGGCGAACTGCTTCTGGCTGAGCACCACGTGCACTGGCTGGCCATAACGCGTCACGGCGACTGGCGTGCCGTGCGTAAGGGCTTCCACGGCCTCCGCCGGCAGGCGAACTTCCTGGGAGGGAATTTCTAGCGTTTCGATCATGTTGTCGAACTATACCAGATCCTTGACGAGATTTTGGTATCTTCGTCAGGATCTGCGATCACCGTACGTAGAACGGCCGTCTTCCTAGTTTGAGCCGGTCCCTGGCGGCTGCTGAAGGCCCACTACTGCCGCTCCAGCGGCGCCATCGTCAGATCGGCGTCGCGCAGCTGCTCCCAGTACAGCTCGGCGGGCTCGCGGCCTCCGCTCCAGACGATCGCCTGGCCGCTCGAGTGGATCGTGTCGGCGATCGCGAAGCCGTCGGCGACGCGCACTCCGGGGATGAAGCGGGCGAGCGTGCGGGCGACGTGCTCAAACGTGTTGTGGTTGTCGTTGCGAACGATCACGCGCCAGTTGCCGCCGAGGGCGTCGCTTGGCCCCGCGCTGCGCGGGCGCTCGACGATCTCCGTTCCCATGCGGCCAGGATACCCTCAGAACGTGCCTCAGGAACCTGATTCGTCGCGCTTGCGCCAGTAGCGCGCGAGTCCCCTATGCCCCTGGTCTGGAGGGGCGGCCTGGAGGTAAGCGGCCGCGGTGTCGGGGTCGGTCGCGTCGGCGAGCTCCTCGCGCACGAACGCGGCGAAGTTCTCCTCATCCAGGCGACGCGCCAGGCCCGCGGCGTCGAACAGCCGGTCGTCGACCTCGGCGAGCTGCGCCTCCACGTCCTCGAAGACGCCGAAGTGCGTCAGCGCGAGTGCTCGTGGCCGCCACTCCCCCACCCGCGTGATCGACTTGCGCCAGGCTTCGATGTCGATGTCGGGCGGCGGCGTCGGCGGGATCGTGTACGTCGCCGGCGGGATGCGCACGCCGGCGACGTCGCCGACCAGCGCGAGCCCGGAGTCCTCGTGCAGGAAGGAGACGTGGTGCGAGGCGTGCCCGGGGGTGTATGCGACGCGAAAGCCGCTGACGGTCTCGCCGCCCTTGAGCAGGTGGAGGTTGGCCGTGGGCACGGGCACGATCTCTCCCCACATGCGATCCATCTGCTCGCCGTACAACCGTCGAGCGCTGGTGATCAGCTTGTCGGGAGCGTGCAGATGCGGCGCGCCGCGCTCGTGCGCCCACACCTCGAGCTGCGGCCAGTGCCGCACCAGCGCCCCCGTTGCTCCCGCATGGTCGAGGTGGACGTGGGTGAGCAGCAGTGCTCTCGGGACGCGGTCGCCAAGGGCCGCGAGCAACTCCTCCATGCACGACTCCGGCCCCGGATCGACCAGCACGTCGCCCACCTGGAAACAGCCGATAACCCGCTCGCGCCCGAGATGGCGCAGGTCGATCGCACGGATGTCAGGATCGTCCGCCAGACCCGGGCACGCTAGCGCGTGGACGCGCGGACCCTAATATTCATGTCATGGCGGAGCATCGGCTGCCCGAGCCCGATCGCCCTTGGATGATGCGCACCTACGCGGGGCACTCGACCGCGCGGCGCTCCAACGAGCTCTACCGGCGCAACCTTGCCAAGGGGCAGACCGGGCTGTCGATCGCCTTCGACCTGCCGACGCAGACCGGCTATGACCCCGATCACGAGTTGGCGCGCGGTGAAGTCGGCAAGGTTGGGGTCCCGATCTCGCATCGTGGCGAGATGGCGGCGCTGCTGGACGGGATCCCGCTCGACGTGATGAACACGTCGATGACGATCAACGCCACGGCGGCCTGGCTGCTGGCGCTCTACATCGTCGCCGCCGAGGAGCAGGGCGTCGACAAGTCGATCCTCCAGGGCACCACGCAGAACGACATCCTCAAGGAGTACCTGTCGCGCGGAACGTACGCCTTCCCGCCGGGACCCTCGATGCGGCTGATCGCGGACATGGTCGCCTACACCGTCCGCCGCGTGCCGAAGTGGAACCCGATCAACATCTGCTCGTACCACCTCCAGGAGGCCGGCGCGACGCCCGTGCAGGAGATCGCCTTCGCGATGTCCAACGCGATCGCCGTGCTCGACGCGGTGCGCGAGCGAGTCGAGCCGGAGCTGATGGGCGAGGTGTTCGCGCGCATCTCCTTCTTTGTCAATGCCGGCGTGCGCTTCATCGAGGAGCACGCCAAGTTGCGCGCGATGTCGATCCTGTGGGACGAGCTGGGCCGCGAGCGCTACGGGGTCGAGGATCCCAAGCAGCGCCGCTTCCGTTACGGCGTGCAGGTCAACTCGCTCGGACTTACCGAGGCCCAGCCGGAGAACAACGTCCAGCGGATCGTGCTCGAGGCGCTTGCGGTGACGCTCGGCCGCTCCGCCCGCGCCCGAGCGATCCAGCTCCCGGCGTGGAACGAGGCGCTGGGCCTGCCGCGGCCGTGGGACCAGCAATGGTCGCTGCGCATCCAGCAGGTGCTCGCGTACGAGACCGATCTGCTCGAGTACCCGGACATCTTCGACGGCTCGACGGTGATGGAAGGGCTCGTCGAGGAGCTCGCCACGGCTGCGCGGGGCGAGATGGCGATCGTCGCCGAGCACGGCGGTGCGGTCGAGGCCGTGCCGTACATGAAGGCGGCGCTCGTCGAGGCGCACCGCGAGCGGGTGCGCCGGCTCGAGTCCGGCGAGCTCGTGGTCGTCGGCAAGAACCGCTTCACCGAGGCAGAGGAGTCACCGCTGACCGCCGACGCGGAGGGCGGCATCCTCGTCGTCGATCCTGCCGTCGAGCGCGAGCAGATCGAGGCGCTCGAGCGCTGGCGCTCCGAGCGCGATCAGACAGCGGTCGACGAGGCGCTCGCCCAGCTCGCCGAGGTCGCGGCATCCGACGACCCCGACGCGAACGTGATGGAGGCGACGCTCGCCGCGGCGCGCGCCGGCGCGACGACCGGCGAATGGGCGCATACCCTGCGCGAGACATTCGGCTCGTACCGAGCGCCGACCGGCGTCGGCGACGCGACGGCGCCGGCCCCCGGCGAGGACCTGGAGGCGTTGCGCGAGGAGGTGGACCGCGTCTCCGAAGCCCTCGGCAGGAGGCTGAAGATCCTCGTCGGCAAGCCCGGGCTCGATGGGCACTCCAACGGCGCCGAGCAGATCGCACTGCGCGCACGCGACGCCGGCATGGACGTCGTCTACGAGGGGATCCGCCTCACCCCGTCCCAGATCGCGGCATCGGCCTTGCAGGAGGGGGTGCACGTCGTCGGGCTGTCGATCCTGTCGGGCTCGCATCGCGAGCTGATTCCTTCGGTCATCAGCGCATTGCGCGACGCGGGGTCGGAAGCACCCGTGATCGTCGGCGGCATCATCCCGGAGGCCGACGTGGCCTCGCTCGAGCAGGCCGGCGTAGCCGCCGTCTACACGCCCAAGGACTTCGACCTCAACCGCATCATGCGCGACATCGTGACGCTTGCCGGCTCCACCGTCGGCGCGGCGAGCGAGCCTTCGGCCGCGTGAGCGCACGCGGCCGGCGCGGGCCCGGCCCGCGGTCCGAGGGCGCGGGCCAGGGTGACGGCGCCGAGCTGGGCCGTCGCCTGCGCGAGCGCGACCGTTCGGTGGCCCCCGCCGTGCTCAACCTCGTCGAGAACCGCACGGCCGCGCCGCGTGAGCAGGTCGAGGAGCTGCTCGCGGCTGTCTCGCCGGCGGCGCTCGGCGGTGAGGCGCCCGCGCACGTGATCGGGTTGACCGGGCCGCCGGGCGTCGGAAAGTCCTCGCTGCTGTCCGAGCTGCTGCCGCGCTGGCGCAGCGACGGGCGCTCGGTGGCCGTGCTGGCTGTCGATCCGAGCTCGCGACGATCGGGCGGCGCGCTGCTCGGCGACCGTGCCCGAATCGCCTTCGACCCGGCCGACCGTGACGTCTTCATCCGTTCGACCGCCGCCGGCGAGCGGCTGGGTGGGCTCGCGCCGGCGACGCGCGCGGCCGCGCAGGCGCTGGCAGCGGCGTTCGACGTGGTGGTGATCGAGACCGTCGGCGTGGGTCAGTCCGAGACCGAGGTCGCCGATGTCGCCGACACGGTGGTGGTGGTCGTGCAGCCCGGGTCCGGCGACGTGCTGCAGTTCCTCAAGGCGGGCATCATGGAGATCCCGGATGTGCTGGCGGTCACCAAATCCGACCTCGGCGACGTCGCGCTTCGGGCCCGTAGCGACCTGCAATCGGCGCTGCACTCGCTGGGCTCGGACGACACGGACCTGGTCGCTGTCTCGTCGATCCCGCCGACGCAGGGAGTCGACGAGCTGATCGCGGCGCTCGACGCCCATCGCGCCCGCGCGGACGTGCCGGCACGGCGGTTGCGTGCACGCCGCGCCTGCGCGCTGGCGGACTTCGTCGCCGAGCACGGCGAGCGTGGCCTGCGCGCG
>DASZZG010000120.1:0-7487 GCA_035543355.1 Solirubrobacteraceae bacterium
GGCAAGGAGGACACCGCGACGGAGAAGATCGCCCGCCTGTCGGAAGCGGGCATCGCCGTCGCGGAGGAGATCTCACAGATCCCCGACCTCGTCAAGGAACGGCTCGCCTCACGGGTGAGCAGCTGATGCCGGGCCTCTTCATCAATGTCGAGGTCGACGAGCAGGTTGCCCGCGACGCCGAGCTGGCCGCCAAGCTGAGCGAGGTCTGCCCGGTCGACATATTCGCGACGGGCGAGGACAGGACGCTCGAGATCGTGGAGGAGAACCTCGACGAGTGCGTGCTCTGCGAGCTCTGCATCAACGCGGCCCCGCCCGGGACCGTGCGTGTGCTCAAGCTCTACGAAGACGGCGCCGTACTAAGCCGGTAAGCGCGTGCGCTCGCGCAAGCGTTCGCGGCTGCACGAGCACGGGTCGCGCTGGTTCAAGCGAATCGCGCTCAGCTTCGACGACGGGCCAAGCGACCAGACTTCCGCGGTGCTCGATGCGCTCGCGGCCGAGGGCGCGCCGGCCACGTTCTTCGTGCGCGGCGACGAGATAGCGGGGCGCGAGCCGATCCTCCAACGGATCCTGAGCGACGGCCACGAGCTGGGCAACCACTCCTTCAGCCACCCCGACCTGTCAGCCGGGGGACCGACCGCCGAGCGCGAGCTCAGCGACGCCTCGCGCGAGATCGAGCGCGCGACCGGCCGTCCGCCGAAGCTCTTCCGCCCGCCGTTCGGCCACGTGGGCCCAGATCTGGTCGAGGTCGCCGTCGGATTCGGGCTATGGACCGTGACGTGGGACAACAACAGCCACGATTGGGCCGGAGCCGACGCCGCAACGATCGAGGACAACGTCGTCGGCTGGGTGCGGCGAGGATCGATCGTGCTCGCCCACGACGGCGGCGGCGACCGTACGCCGACGGTCCGCGCGCTGCCCGGGATAGTCCGGTCGCTGCGGGCGAGGGGGTTTCGCTTCGTGACGGTCGGAGAGCTTCTCAAGGCGGAGCGGGGACTTTGATGAGGATTGGACGCGACCTCCTTTGTCGTCCCCGAGCCGCCATGGCTACGGGATGTGCCGCAGTCTGTTGCGCATGGCTGCGTCGTCTCGGTGCTGTTGGAGGACTGACGCCAGGGTCTCTACCCATAGCGAGATGTTCGCTTTGTTGCGCGGCATCGTCTTGTCCCGGGTGAAGAGCATTCCGTAATGCTCCTCGCCCTGGGCGAGTGTCCGATCGTGGAGCGGCTGGAAGTCGGCGATGTTGTTGGTCACGATCGCTCGCTGTTCGCTTGTCAATCGTCGTAGAAGTTCTGGGTCCGGGAGGCTCTCCAGGTCAGGACGATCTCGTTTGACTGCTTGTGCGTCATGCCCGCGCTCGCGGAGTTCGTAAGCGATCGCCGGCGAGATCATCTCGTCCAAGAGCAGTCTCAAGCGAGCGCCTCTTGCTGGCGCTCCCAGCGAGCGCGCTCACGATCAGCGACCGCCTCAGTTTGGGCCGTCCAATCGTCGACGTCCTCCTTGAAGTCGGCGTAGTAGCGCAGAGCGGCCTCCGCCTGCTCAACCGGCATCTCAAGGTACTCCGCGGCCTGTTCGACCGAGCTGTTGTTCTGACGGATCGTCGAGATGACATCGGCGACGTCGAGCCGCGTTCCGTACAGGGCCGGGCGTCTGCCCGCAGCGCCGTCACGGAAGTAGATCAGCGGATGCTGATCGCGACGCAAGCCTTCCTCGATATAGCGTTCGGCGAGCTCCGTCTGAGGAGCCCGCACCTCATCCGCCCGTCGCTTCAGGTGCTCGATTACGCTGGTGTCGAACCGGAAAGACACGCTCTTTCGTCCGCCTCGTCCCATCAAAGACCCTCCTTGTATTCCAATGTATTGCATAGCATAGCACCTGCATGCTTCATCGACCGGAGCTACCGGAAACGCCCTAGCTAGAATCGGCCGGGGAGCCCGGCGCGCGCCGGGACCGGACTGAAATGCCTGCGCTGCGCAAGAGCACCCTTCTGACTGCCGCGCGCGCGGAAGCGCTTCGACGCCGTCGCGCAGCCATCGGGCGTGGTGGCGCGGCGCTTGCCGCCGCGATCGGCGATCGCGGCCTGCGCGAGGCCAACCGCCACCAGTTTCGCGACGCCGTCGCCTGGGCGCGAAGCTCGCCGCGACGCGCCGCGTCGTTTGCGGTGATCGCAGTCGCAGCGGGCGCCGGGCTGGTCGCGGCCACCGGCGCGAGCCAGGATGCGTCGCACCGGGCCAAGGCTCCGCGGGGCGCCCCCGTCGCGCCACCCCCACCTCCCGCCAGCATCGTCGGCTGCACCGCGCACGGCCCGTGGCTGCGGATGGACGGCGCCTCGCCAAAGGCGGGCAAGGTGGTGGCGCTGACCTTCGACGACGGCCCGAGCCAGTACACCGACGGCTTCCTCAAGGTGCTCGCGCGCTTCCACGCGCATGCGACGTTCTTCGTGATCGGCAACCAGGTGCCGGGACGGGAGCCCGCCTTGCAGCACACGCTGGCGGCCGGCAACGCGATCGGCAACCACACGTTCACGCACCCAAACCTCGCCGCGCTCAAGCGCAAGGACGTCCGCGCCGAGCTGCTGCCGACAACACGCCAGATCCGGCGCGCGACCGGCTTTCGCCCCTGTGTCTTCCGGCCGCCTTTCGGGGCCAAGAACCGTACGGTGATCTCGCAGGCCAGGCGCCTCGGCATGCTAACCGTGATCTGGAGCGTCGACACGCGCGACTACACACGCCCCGGCACGAGCGCGATCGTCCAACGCGTGCTGAGCGGCGTGCGACCGGGAGGGATCGTGCTGATGCACGACGGCGGCGGCGATCGCAGCCAGACGCTCGCCGCGCTGCCCACGATCCTGCGCCGGCTGAAGGCGCGCGGGTACCGCACCGTGACGCTGCAGCAGCTCTTCCACGCAAGGCCCGTCGCACGGGGCAGCGGCCCCGGTACGGCGAACTCACACAACGAGCAGTAGCGCCTTGAGCTGCGCGCGGGCGCTGCCGATACGGAGTGATGACCGGCCGGCGATGACCGTACCCCACCTCAACCCACCGCTCCTCGAGCGCCTCGGACTGGGTCCGGGACGCCAGCAGCTGTGGGCGCGCGAGGTGCGCACGGACCGCGCGCTGATGGCGCGATCGATGATGTACCTCTTCGCCGCCGGCGCGACAGTCAGCCTCGTGCTGGTCCTCGTGCTGCCCGCCGGGATCGACCAGGGTCGGATCTTCGTAACGTCCGCCTGCGGCTACGCGCTCGCCGGCGCCCTGCTGATCGGCTACGACCGCCTACCAAAATGGGCGTTCGTGGTCTTCCTCGCCGTTGAGACGGCGCTGATCGAGTGGACCATCTACGCCGGCGGTGCGAGCACGAGCGCGTTCGCAATGCTCTACGTCTGGATCGCGATCTATGCCTTCTACTTCTTCTCGGTGGTCCAAGCGGCCGCGCAGCTGGTCTTCGTCGCGCTCTCCTACGGCGCTGTCCTGTCGCTCACGCCGGACGTCTCCAGCTATCCGGTCGTTCGCTGGGCCGTCACGACCAGCGTGCTGATCGGCGCCGGCGCGCTGATCGGCCTGCTGAAGAGACGTGTCGACCGCCTCGTCGGCCAGCTCGCCGACGCCTCTCGCAGCGATCCCGAGACCGGCCTGCTCAACCGGCGGGCCCTGCACGAGGTTCTCGTGCGCGCGATCGAGCAGGCGAGACGAACGAGGCGCCCGATCGCGGTCGTCTCGTGCGACATCGGCGCCCTCTTGGACCCGATCCAGCGGCACGGCACGCCCGAGGAGCAGCGCCTGATGGAGCGCATCGGCGAGATCGTCAACGCCTCCGTGCGCACGATCGACGCGGCCGCCCGAACCGGGCCGCACACCCTCGCGGTGGTCCTGTCGCTCGGCGACGACCACATCGCCTACGTCGTCGGTGAGCTCCTGCAGCAGAAGCTGGCCGATGCTTTTGGCAGCGATTCGAGCGGAGTCAGGGTTCCCTTCGGCGTCGCAAGCTTCCCGCTGCATGCCGACAATGCCGACGCCCTGCTGGCAGCCGCCGACCAGGCGCTGCGCGAGGCGGAACAGGACGGCGAGGGCGAGCCGGCCGATCATTCGGCAGTCCGCCAGCCCCCGGACACGGCGGCGCTCGCCGGCGGCGCCCGCCGGTCGGCCGCCTGACCTTCCTGGAAGGGCAATAGTCTCTCGACGCGTGGAGGCCCCCCTCCCCCCGCTGCCCAACGTCCGCCACCGCGAGATCGAGGTCGCGGGCGTGCGCCTGCATGTCGCCGAAGCGGGTGACGAGGGCGCCGAAGCGGTGGTCCTTCAGCACGGCTGGCCGCAGCACTTCTATGCCTGGCGTGCGCAGGTCGAGCCACTGTCGCAGCGCTACCGCGTCATCTGCCCGGACCTGCGCGGCTTCGGCTGGTCGGAGGCGCCGCCCGATGGCTACGGCAAGCAGCAGCTCGCGGATGAGCTGGTGGCCCTGCTGGACGAGCTCGAGCTCGAGCGCGTGCGCTACGTCGGGCACGACTGGGGGGCGTTCGTCGGCTTCCTGCTGGGCCTCGGCGCGCCGGAGCGCGTCTCGCATTTGTTCCTGATGTCCTTCCCCCACCCCTGGCCACCCGAAGGCCGTCCCGACCCGCGGCGCCTGCTCAGGCTGTGGTACCAGGCGCTGATCGCCGCCCCCGCCACCGGCGGCGTTCAGCCCGGGCTGGTCAAACGGGTGCTCAACGCTGCTCGAGCGGTCGGCGAGTTCAGCGACGAGGAGCTCGAGATCTACGCGGCACGCTTCGCCGACCCGGCGCGCGCCAATGCGGCCCGCCAGCTCTACCGAACGTTCCTGCTGCGTGAGCTGCGGGGGCTCGTCGGCGGCGAGTATCGCTCGCGCCGGCTGAGCGTGCGCACCCACCTGCTGATGGGCTCCGAGGATCCCGTGCTGCCGGCCGAAGGCATCGGCGGCTACGAGCCCTACACGGACGCGATGACCGCCGAGATCCTTCCCGGCCCCGGCCACTGGATCGCCGAGGAGGCGCCCCAGGAGGTCACGGACCGGCTGCTGCGCTTCCTCGCCTGACCGCGCCTCTCGTCCGGCTGTGGCGGCGCCGGACCTAGAACGGCAGGCCGCGCACGTCGGCCCGGCCCTGCGGCCATTCGGCGTCTTGGCGCAGCGCACGCCACATCGCGGGCTCGGGCATCTCGACCCGTCCGTCCGGCTGGTCCGCCCACACCTGGGCCGTGATCTCTGCGAACGCCAGGCGCCGGTAGAGCCCAACCAGCTCGGGGCGGCAGAAGATCATCGCCCTGTCGGGGCCCATGCCGCCCGCGAGCGCAAGCACGGGCTCGACCAGCCTGGACATCAGACCGCGACCGCGTTGCGATCGCGTCACGATCATGCTGCCGAGGCCGACGACCTCGAAGGGCTCGGCGCCCTCGACCTCGATCGTGGCGATTACCGCGCCGGCGACCGCGACCAGCCGCCCGTCAGGCGCACGCAGCCCGATGTGGCGGTCCTTTGGGCGCCATGCGAGCCCTGCGCCCACCGGACCGAAAGGCTCGGGCTCTCCGTCCTCGAGCTCAGCCCAATCTTGATCCGTCAATGCGCTGAGCGTGACGAGCTCCACCGCGTCACGCTACTCGCATCGGGCGGGGCGCCCTCTCAGTGCTTGGCCTTGCGCGTTCGCGAGCGCTCTTCCTGGCGCTCGACCACGCTTGTGATCAGTCTGAGGATCTCGTTCGGCCCCGAGGCCTTGGCGTGGCCGTGCTCGAAGGCGTCGCGCCAGTGCTTGATCTTGCCCTCGGCAGCGAGCTCGTTGAAATGCGAGCGCGAGACCGACATTCGCACGCGGGCGTCTCCCGAAGGCTCTTTCGAGACCTTTGGACCCGGCAGCTCCACGCGGTAGAGCTGGACATCACCGCGTCCGCGCAGCTCGAGCGCGACCACCAGCTTGAGCTTCTCCAGCGCCGGGACCTCCGCGGCGAAGCGCCGCACCGCGGTCTCGATCAGTGACTTCGTGTCGCCGGAGCTCAGAGCGCCGCGCTCAAATCTTGTGGCGCTGGAGCAATTTCTTGCCGATCACCATGCGCTGGATCTCGGAGGTGCCCTCGCCGATCAACAGCAGCGGCGCGTCGCGGTACAGGCGCTCGATCTCGTACTCCTTCGAGTAGCCGTAACCGCCGTGGATGCGAAAGCAGTCCTCGACGCACTCCTTGCCGGCCTCCGACGCGAACAGCTTGGCCATGCCGGCCTCGAGGTCCGACCGGTCGCCGGCGTCCTTCAGCCGCGCCGCGCGCAGCGTCAGCAGCCGCGCGGCGTCGACCTTCGTCGCCATGTCGGCGAGCTTGAACTGGATCGCCTGATGCTGGGCGATCGCCTTGCCGAAGGTCTTGCGCTCCTGCGAGTAGCGCAGTGCGAGCTCGAGCGCGCGTTGCGCGATTCCAACGCCGCGCGCCGCGACGTTGACGCGACCCACCTCGAGCGCATCCATCATCTGCACGAAGCCCTGCCCAAGCCCCGCATCCTCGCCCGCGAGGATGTTCTCGGCCGGGCAGCGATAGCCGTCGAAGACGAGCTCGGTCGACTCGACGCCCTTGTAGCCCATCTTCTTGATCTTCGGCGGCACGTTCAAACCGGCGTAGTCGCCGGAGTTCTCGCTCGCCCCCGGCTCCTTCTCCGCGATGAAGCAGGTCATGCCCTTGTAGGGCGGGTCGGCCTTCGGGTCGGTCTTGACGAGCACGAAGACGAGCCCGGACATCAACCCGTTGGTGACCCACATCTTCGTCCCGTTGATCTCGTAGTCGCCGTCGTCGAGCCGGCGCGCCGACGTCTTGATCGCCTGCACGTCGGACCCCAGCTCGGGCTCTGAAAGCGAGAACGCCGCGCGCAGCTCGCCCGTGGCCATCCGTCGCAGGTAGCGCTCCTTCTGCTCGTCGGTGCCGAACTTCATCAGCAGGTAGCTGCCGATGAAATGCGTGTTCACGACGCCCGAGATCGAGATCCAGCCGCGCGACAGCTCCTCGACGATCATCGCGTAGGTGGTGAGATCCAGCCCCATGCCACCGTGCTCTTCTCCGATCGTGACGCCGAAGAGGCCGAGCTCCTTCATCTGGTCGACGATCGGTGCCGGGTACTCGTCCTCGTGGTCGTAGTGCTCGGCGTTGGGGATGATCTGCTCGTCGACGAACTGGCGGACCATCTCGAGGATCGCCTTCTGCTCGTCGGTCTTCTCAAAGGGCTGGGCGGCTACGGCCATCTCGCGGGCTCCGGGGTCGGGTGCGACGGACCCGTCAGGATACCCGCGCGCCGGCGGAGTGCGCCCTGGTGGGTCGTCTCGTAACGTTGTGCGTGAAACTGCGAGGTCCAGGCGTCGTCAGGCAAGGACGCAGGGCCCCGGAATGGCAGCGCCATTCCGGGTGTCCGAGGACGCCGCATGACGACGATCTGGGGCCGCGGTTTCAGGTGCACTGTTGCGGGGCGGCCCACTACTGAAGGGCGCGGGCATAGGTCAGGCAATTGACGCT
>DASZZG010000121.1:0-2392 GCA_035543355.1 Solirubrobacteraceae bacterium
GAGCGCGCGATCGGCCGCAGCGCCCCCAGCATCAGCAGCGACACGACGAAGAAGACGGCCCACGTCACGGCATCGCCGGCGCCTACGACCGAGACGACCGCGGCGAGCAACGCGCCGGCGGCGAACGGGGCGAGGAAAAAGGACATCGTGAGCATCTCGCCGACAGCGAGCACACAGGCGGCAATGATCCAGATAGTCCAGGCGGCCATCGCGGCGAGCTTAGCTCAGAAGCGCGCGCGCAAAGTCACCCGGATCGAACGGGCGGAGGTCCTCCAGCGCTTCGCCCACGCCGATCAGCTTCACCGCAAGCCCCAACTCCCCGGCGATCGCCAACGCGATTCCCCCGCGCGCGGTCCCGTCGAGCTTCGTCAGGACGATTCCTGAGACGTCGACCGTCTCGGCAAACAGCTTGGCCTGGCGGAGGCCGTTCTGCCCCGTCGTCGCGTCGACCGTCAAGAGCGTCTCGTGCGGCGCCCCGGGGAGCCGCTTGGCGATCACGCGGACGACCTTGGCCAGCTCGGCCATCAGCTCGTCGCGGTTGTGCAGGCGGCCCGCGGTATCGATGATCGCCGTGTCGGCGCCGCGGCTGGACGCCACTTCGATCGTGTCGAACGCCACCGAACCGGGATCGGAGCTGGGGGCGCCGGAGACCACCTCGCAGCCGGCCCGCTCGCCCCATTGCTCGAGCTGCTCCACGGCGGCCGCGCGGAAGGTGTCGGCTGCTCCGAGCACGACCGTCTGGTTGAGCTGCTCGCGCAGATGCCAGGCGAGCTTTCCGATCGTCGTCGTCTTGCCCGTGCCGTTGACTCCTACGGCAAGGATCACCGTCGGGCGAGCACGCAGGTCGATGCGATCGCTCTGGCCTTCAGCGCCCGCCGGAGTGGCGAGCTCGGCGAGCAGCTCGATCAGGCGCTCGCGCAGCGCCTCGCCGCCCTCCAGCGAGCCCGCTGTCGCCTCCTGTTCCAGCGAAGCCACCACCTGCGCCGTCATGCGGGCCCCGACATCGGCGGCGATCAACGCTTCCTCGAGGCGCTCCCAGGTCTCGGCGTCGAGCTGCTCGAAGAGCGTGGCTTGGACTTCGGCCCGGAGCGCTCGCCGGGTCTTGGTCAGGTTGTCGCGCAGGCGCGTGAAGAACCCGCTGCGGCCGTCGAGGCCTGCCGCCGGGTCGCTCGCTTCGGGCGGATCGGACGCGATGCCGGTGCGATCGCCGTCGACGATGAAGAGTTCGTCCCAGCCGCGGGCCACGGCGCGGACCGTAACGCCTATGAGATGCGGCAGCGACGACGGACGGCTCCACCGGCGCTACCGCTCGCGGGCGGAAGCGGGCGTGATGCTGTCGCCAACCAAGACGCTCGGAGCTCGTCCGTTGCAGTCATCTCGCGCCCGATGGGTCGCGCGACTGCTTGCGCACGCGAAGCGGTCACGTCGCGACGGGCTGTATAGGAGCGTCTCTCTCGTCCCGAGGTCGCCTGGCCCCCTCCCGCGCGACGCGAGGGATCGCTGCGTTACTCGCCGGACCGCGACGAGCGCGGGGCGCCTTGCTCGTGGGCGGGCGAGTGCTGCGGGCGCCCGTTGGGTGCTTTGTCGGTGTACATCGCTCTGTCTACCTCGGCGAAGACCGCTTCGTCGCTGGCGGTGTGTTTGTCGATGCTAACGATGCCGATGCTCGCCGAGAGGCGAAGCTCTGGGTGATCGTCGACCTCGATCCTGCATTCGCTGATCACGCGTCGGAGATCGGCGGCAACGGCGGCTCCCTGGTCTGGGTCGGCGTAGGGCAGTAGGAGCGCAAACTCGTCGCCTCCTACGCGCGCCACGACGTCGGTCTCGCGTAGTCGCTGCGTCAGAGCGGCCACGATCGCCTTCAGTGCCCGGTCGCCCGTTCGGTGGCCGTAGGTGTCGTTGATCTGCTTAAAGCCGTCCAGGTCAATGATCAGCAGGGCACAGACCTCTCCGTAGCGGCGTGCCCGTCCGACCTGCTCGCTGACGTCACGCTCGAAGCGGCGACGGTTGCGCGCGCCCGTGAGTGCATCGTGGTCAGCGAGGAACTGGAGCTGCTCTTGGTAGCGCAGGCGAACGCTGACGTCACGTGCGATCGTCGAGACGCCAACCACGTGGCCGTCCGGGTCGCGGATCGGCGACACCGTCATGGACACGTCGACCTGGGTGCCGTCCTTGCGCGACCTCACGGTTTCGAAGTCGTCGACTCGCTCACCGCCACGCACGCGGCGCAGGATCTCTGGCAGCTCGTCGTCGCGGCCGGGCGGCACGAGCACCGAGATCGACTTGCCTGCGATCTCGGCTGCGGTGTAGCCGTACAGCCGCTCCGCGCCGACATTCCAGCTCGTGATCACGCCATCGAGGTCCTTCCCGATGATCGCGTCATGAGAAGACT
>DASZZG010000122.1:0-1601 GCA_035543355.1 Solirubrobacteraceae bacterium
CGCAGATGGTCGCGCTCTTCAACGGCGTCGGCGGTGGCGCTGTGGCGCTGATCGCGTGGGCCGAGTACCGCCGGCGCTACGGCGCGCCGCCCGGCCACTCGATTCCACTGAAGGCGGAGATCCCGTCGCTGTTCGCCGCGATCATCGGCTCGATCTCGTTCTGGGGATCGAACATCGCCTTCGGCAAGCTCCAGGAGATCCTGCCCGGGCGCCCGATCCAGCTGCCCGGCCAGCGCGTGATCAACTTCGGGCTCGGGCTGATCGCGATCGGCAGCGCGATCGCGATTGCCGCCGGGGTGCACTCGGAGCTGCTGTTCATCGGCGGGATCCTCGTCGCGGCTGCGCTGCTCGGGAATCTCGTGGTGCTGCCGATCGGCGGCGCCGACATGCCGGTCGTGATCTCGCTGCTCAACGCCTTCACGGGAATGTCGGCCGCGGCGACCGGCATCGCGCTGAACAACTCCGCGTTGATCGTCGCCGGGATCTTCGTCGGCGCATCCGGTTCGCTGCTGACCAACCTGATGGCCAAGGCGATGAACCGCTCGATCCCGAGCATCATCGCCGGCGGCTTCGGCGGGGGCGCCGACGCGGCGGTCGCGGCCGGCGCTGCGGGCGCCGACGGCGGCACCGTGCGCTCGACCTCGGCGGCCGACGCGGCGATCCAGCTCGCCTACGCACGTCAGGTCGTGGTGGTGCCGGGCTACGGCATGGCCGTCGCGCAGGCGCAGCACGCGGTGCGCGAGCTCGCCAAGGAGCTGGAGAAGCGCGGCGTTGAGGTGAAGTACGCGATCCATCCGGTCGCCGGGCGGATGCCGGGCCACATGAACGTGCTGCTCGCCGAGGCCGACGTCCCCTACGAGCAGCTCAAGGAGATGGACGACATCAACCCCGAGTTCGCGCGCACCGACGTCTCGCTGGTGATCGGCGCCAACGACGTCACCAACCCCGCCGCGCGCAGCTCACCCGACTCGCCGATCTACGGAATGCCGATCCTCGAGGTCGATCAGTCGCACTCGATAATCGTGCTCAAGCGCTCGATGAACCCCGGCTTCGCCGGGATCGACAACCAGCTCTACTACGACCCCAAGACGCAGATGCTGTTCGGCGACGCGAAGGGCTCCGTGTCGGAGATCACCGCGGCGCTGTCGGACGTCTGAGGGGAGTCGCGCGCGCCGGTCTCCCCAGGCTCATGTGAGGCCAAGCTCGCACTGCACGGGTCACTCGGGCGACGCTTTGGACGAGGCGAACGGTCGCGCTTGCGACGTTCGATGTGTATCCAAGACCCGATTGTAGGTGTATGGTGTGGTCGTGGCTACCACCCCGATCAGGCGCACCAACATCAACCTCGACAAGCATCTCGTAGAAGCGGCTGCCGCGGTGCTCGGCACGGCTCAGACGACTGAGACCGTCCACGCAGCTCTGCGCGACGTGGTTGACCGAGCGGCGCGCGAACGGCTCGCGGGGCGCGAGTTCGCGGACCTGACACCGGCGGCGGTGCTGGAGATGCGTCGCCAGCGGAAGCTCGCCTAGTGGGCCGCCCCGCAATGATGCACCCGAAACCGCGGCCCCAGATCGTCGCCATGCGGCGTCCTCGGACACCC
>DASZZG010000123.1:0-3782 GCA_035543355.1 Solirubrobacteraceae bacterium
AGCATTGACTTCGCAGAGGTGCTGCTCGAGGTGCTCGAGCGACGCGCATCCGACCTCCACATCGCCGCCGGTGCTCCGCCGATGATTCGCGTGCGCGGCCGGCTGATCCCGCTCGATCCGTATCCGGTGCTGACGCCGATCGACACGCGCGAGCTGATCTACTCGATCATCTCCAACGACCAGCGCCAACGGCTCGAAACCGACTGGCAGATCGACTTCGCTTACATGATTCCCGGGCGCGCGCGCTTCAGGGTCAACGCCTACTTCCAGCGCGCTGCGCTCGGCGCGGCCTTCCGCCTGATCCCGGCTCAGATCAAGTCGATCGACGAGCTGGGCCTGCCTGCGATCGTCCACGACTTGACGACCCGCCCACGGGGGCTGGTGCTCGTGACGGGTCCGACCGGATCGGGCAAGTCCACGTCGCTGGCGGCGATGATCGACGAGATCAACGAGACCCGCGAAGAGCACGTGATGACGATCGAGGACCCGATCGAGTTCCTCCACACGCACAAGAAGTGCCTGGTCAATCAACGCGAGCTCGGCGCCGATGCGACGTCGTTCGCGACCGCTCTGCGGGCCGCTCTGCGCCAGGACCCCGACGTGATCCTGGTCGGCGAGATGCGCGACCTCGAAACGATCCAGACGGCGCTGACCGCCGCCGAGACCGGCCACCTCGTCTTCGCCACCCTCCACACCCAGGACGCGGCGCAGACGATCGACCGTGTGATCGACGTCTTCCCGCCGCATCAGCAAGGACAGGTGCGTGTGCAGCTCTCGATCGGGCTGGAAGGCGTCGTCACCCAGACGTTGCTGCCGACCGCCGACGGCGCCGGACGAGTCGTCGCATGCGAGGTGCTGGTGCCGACGCCGGCGGTCAGAAACCTGATCCGCGAGGGCAAGACCCACCAGATCTACTCGGTGATGCAGACGGGCGCGCAGCACGGCATGCAGACGATGGACTCGGCGCTCGTGACGCTCGTGCGCCAAGGGACCATCACCAAGGCGCTCGCCGAAGCGCGGTCATCGAGTCCCGACGAGCTGCGGCGGATGCTCGGAGCCGCCGAGCTTCAGCCGAGCTTCGTCGCCGCGTAGGCGCGAGCGGACCGGTAGATGTCCACGTACGTCTTCAAAGCGGTCGACCTGGTAGGGGTAGCGGCCCGTGGCGAAGTCGAGGCCGACTCCAAGCAGGCGGTCGCCGACCAGCTGCGCCAGCGCGGGCTGATCGTCCTCGACATCGGCGCCAAATCGGGCTCGAGGGAGCTCAACCTCACCCTGTTCGAACGCGTCCGCGCGCGCGACCTGACGGTCATGACGCGCCAGCTCTCGACGATGGTCGCCACCGGCATGACGCTCCTGCGCGCCTTCTACATCCTCGAGGCGCAGACCGAGTCCAAGCTGCTGAAGCGAGCGCTGATCGACGTCAGCAAGGACGTCGAGGCGGGTCTTGCGCTGTCCGACGCGCTGGCCCGTCACCCGAAGATCTTCTCGCCGCTGTACATCGCGATGATCGCGGCCGGGGAGACGGGCGGCGTGCTCGAGTCCTCGCTCCTGCGCGTCGCCGACCAGCTCGAGAAGGAGGACGCGCTGCGCCGCCAGGTGCGCGCCGCGATGGTCTACCCGGCGGTCGTGATCTCGTTCGCGCTGGTCGTGATGCTCGCGCTCGTCGCCTTCGTCGTACCGGTCTTCGCGAAGGTGTTCAAGGACTTCGGTGGCCACAAGCTGCCGGCGCTGACCCAGGTCACGCTGGCCGTCTCGCACCTCGTGACGCACCAGTGGTACCTGCTGATCGCGGGCACCCTGGTCGCCGTCTTCGGCTTTCGCTACTGGCGCAAGTCCGAGCGCGGGAGACCGCAATGGGACACCCTGCGCCTGCACATCCCGGCCAAGATCGGCGACATCGTCCAGAAGATCGCGCTCGCCCGCTGGTCGCGCACGCTGTCGGCCCTCGTGTCCGCCGGCGTGCCGCTGCTGCAGGCGATCGAGATCACTGGCCGCACCGCGGGCAACACGGTGATCGACCGTGCGATGCAGGACGTGCTGGAGTCGGTCAAGGCCGGCGGCACGATCGCGGCGCCGCTGCGCAACGCATCCGTATTCCCCCCGATGGTCACGCAGATGATCGGCGTCGGCGAGGAGACCGGTGCGCTCGACAGCATGCTGACGAAGATCGCCGAGTTCTACGAGGACGAGGTGGCGGCGGCCGTCAAGGCCCTGACCTCGATCCTGGAGCCGCTGATGATCGCCGTGGTCGGTGCGATCGTGGGCTTCGTCGTCATCTCGCTGTACCTGCCGATGTTCAAGGTGTACGACCAGATCAAGTGACATCGGCGGTCTCGTCGCGCAGCGCCTGCCGTTTCGCGACCCCATTTGAGCCGCCAACGTAGTCTCTAGGGGGTGAGCCCGGATCTCAGCACGAACGGGCGCGACGGGCGCCGTGGCCGGTCGCGCTCCGTCGCCGTGGTAGGCGGCGGCTTTGGCGGCGTCGCCGCGGTCGTGATGCTGCGTCGCGCCGGCTACGACGACGTCACGGTCTTCGAGCGTGGCGAGCGAGTCGGCGGCGTGTGGCACCACAACACCTATCCCGGAGCCGCCTGCGACGTCCCGTCACATCTGTACGAGCTCTCGTTCGAGCCGAACCCGCGCTGGTCGCGTCGCTACGCCCCCCAGACGGAGATCCAGACTTACATCGAGGACGTCGCGCGGCGCCATGGGGTGCTGGACCGCATCCGCACGAGCACGGAGGTACAGCGCGCCCGCTGGGACGACGGACGCAGCAAGTGGGCCCTCGAGACCAGCGCGGGAGCTCACGAGGCCGATGTCCTGATCACCGCCTGCGGTCAGCTCTCGGTGCCGAGCGTGCCGCCGATTCCGGGCGTCGAGAGCTTCGAGGGCCCGGCGTTCCACACCGCGCAGTGGCGCCACGACGTCGAGCTCGCGGGCAAGCGGGTGGCCTTGGTCGGGACCGGCTGTAGCGCGATCCAGACAGGGCCGGCGATCCAGCCGATCGTCGAGCGGCTCGACGTCTATCAGCGCTCGCCGGGGTGGACCTTCCCGAAGATGGACTTCGCCTACAGTGAGCGCGCCCAGCGGCTGTTCGAGCGCTTCCCGGTCCTCCAACGACTCGACCGCGCGGCGATCTTCGCCTTCATGGAGATCGGCGCCGCGGGGATGACGAGCCGCCCTTGGCTGCTCGGCCCGTTCCGCGCCGTCGCGCGCCGCCAGATCAACCAGGCGATCAACGATCCCGAGCTGCGCCACAAGGTCACCCCGGCCGACGAGATCGGCTGCAAGCGGATCATGCTCACCGACCAGTGGTATCCGACGCTCACGAAGCCGAACGTCGAGTTGGTCAGCGAGCGGATCGCCGAGGTGACGCGGGACGGGATACGCACCGAGGACGGCACCGAGCGCCCGACTGACGTGCTAGTCCTGGCGACGGGCTTCAAGGCCCACGGCTTCGTCGCGCCGATGGAGATCCTCGGCGCGGGCGGCCGCGCGCTCACCGACGAGTGGGCAGAGGTGCCGCGCGCGTATCTCGGGATGAGCGTCCCGAGCTTTCCGAACATGTTCCTGCTCTACGGGCCGAACACGAACGGCGGCACCGGCTCGGCGATCTTCACGATCGAGGCGGGAGTGCGCCACGTGATCGCGGCACTCGAGGAGCTGGGGCGCGCCGATGCGCGCCGGATCGAGGTGCGACGCGGCGCGGCGGACGACTTCGACCGCGAGCTGCGCGCGGCGCTGGCCGCAACCGTCTGGCACACAGGCTGCACGAGTTGGTA
>DASZZG010000124.1:0-12891 GCA_035543355.1 Solirubrobacteraceae bacterium
TGGCGGCCTCGGAGGCGACCCAGGCGATGATGGACCACCTGCTCAACGCCGAGGTGATGTTCCCGCCGCTGCCCGCGGTCCTGAAGCCCGGCGCTTGGATCGCCAACCAGGTCTTGCGAACGGCGACGATCGCGACGATGCCGCGCTGGCAGCGCCGTCTGGCGAACCTACGCCAGCCGCGCCTGATCGACGCGGCGATCGTGCCGCCGATGCGAGCCGTGTTCCGCATCGCCGCCACGAGCGTCCGGCTCCAGCTCCGGCTGCTGGCGATGATCTCACCGGCGACAGTCCCGGTCGTCGAACCGATGTTCCGCGGGATCAAGCCAGAGCGAGAGGAGACGGTCGCGCCCGCGGAGGCGTTCAGGCGCCACGGGGTCTCGCCCCCGGCCGAGCTGAGCGCACAGCTACAAAACGGCGCGCATCACACCGCCGTCGGAGACGGGCCTATTTCAGCTCCCGCTTGAGCACCTTGCCGGTGGGATTGCGCGGCAACTCGTCCATGAAGACGAACTCGCGCGGCACTTTGAAGTTGGCCAGGTTGTCCTTGACGTGGCGCTTTAGCTCTGACTCCTCGACCTGCGTGCCCTTGCACGCGACCACGAACGCCTTCAAGCGCTGGCCGAACTTCTCGTCCTCGACGCCGATCACCGCCGCCTCGGCGATCGCCGGGTGCTCGGCGAGCGACTGCTCGACCTCCTGTGGGAAGACGTTCTCGCCGCCGGAGACGATCATCTCGTCGTCACGCCCGTCGACGTGCAGGCGCCCGCCGCGGTCGAAGTGACCGACGTCCCCGGTGGCCATCAGACCGTTGATCTCGTCCTTGGAGCCGCCGCCCGTGTAGCCCTCGAAGAGCATCTCGTTGCCGACGAAGATGCGCCCGGTCTGCTCCGCGGGAAGCTCGCGTCCGTCGTCGTCGTAGATCTTCACGATCGTGCCGCGCGGCGGCCTGCCCGCGGTGCCAGGCGCGGCGCGCATGTCCTCGGGCGTGGCGATCGTCGCCCACGCGACCTCGGTCGAGCCGTAGAGGTTGTAGACGGTGTCGCCAAATGCGTCCATCGCCGCCGTCGCCAGTGCGCCCGGAAGCTGCGAGCCGCTGACGGCGATCACGCGCAGCCCGCGCAGGTCATAGCGATTGCGGACCTCCTCGTCGAGCTCGAGGATTCGCTGGAGCATCACGGGCACCACGATCAAGGCGGTCGCGCGGTGCTCGGCCGTGGCGGCGAGCGTCTGCTCGGGGTCGAAGCGGCGGCGCAGCACGACCGTCGATCCGAGCGCCAGCCCGAGCGTGAAGTGCGCGAAACCCCACGAGTGAAACAGCGGGCACGCGATCATCGTGGTCTCCCGCGCATGCAGCGGGATCATCGACAGCAGCGCCGCCGCCGGGTCGAGCGACTTCGGCTGCGCGCGCGACGCGCCCTTGGGAGTTCCCGTCGTACCCGAGGTCAGGATGACCGCCTTTCCCGGCTCGGCCGGCGGGACCACAGGAGAGGTATCGCCGACCTCGATCAGGTGTTCGAGCGAGTCATCCGTTCCGGGATCGTCGGACTCCCGCCAGGCCACGAAGCTGGTGCGTCCCTTGGCCGAATTGCCGACCAGCCCGGCGAACTCCTCGTCGAAGACGAGCGCCACGGGCTGCTCGCGCTCGCAGACGTCGGCGATCTGTGGGCCGGCGAAGGAAGTGTTGAGGTACAGCGCGGTCGCACCGAGCTTGGAGCACGCGATCGTCGCCTCGAGGAAGCCACGGTGGTTGCGGCAGAGGATCGCCACGCCGTCGCCCTCGCCGACGCCCGCGTCGGAGAAGGCGTGTGCGAGCGCGTTCGTGCGCTCGTGGACCTCGGCGAAGGTGAGTGCTCCCAGCTCGTCGATCATCGCCGTGCGGTCGGGATGGATCATCGCGGCGGCGGCGTAGCCGGCAGCGGCGGTCGGGCCCCAGCGCGCCATCAACAGCCCGGTGCGGACGATCTTGTCGGGGCGCATCGGCCGGACGATTCCGGCGCCGATCAGCGTCCCGGCGGTGTGCAGCTTCGTTGAGATCGTCGTCAGCGGTGAGGGCATTGCCAGAAGCTGTTCGAGGGTGTGCCAGGCGCGTCGGTGGCGACACTCTATGCCAGCGTCGTCCGTGTCAGCTTCACGTCCGCGGCCACGACTAAGTTGGGTGGTTGCCATGGAAGCCGCTACGCCACTTCGCAACACAACCGTCCGCGTCCTGCAGGACCGGATCACCGTCGACGGCCTGGTCGTGCACGACGACTGCACGGTCCGTCTCGCGCACGAGCGCGAGGCCGCCGGCGACGATCCGGCGCGGTTCGTGTCGGACGCGATCGAGATCGGCGCACGCGTGCTCGACCGCGAGCAGGCCGGCGCCAACGCGGACTTCGTGCGCGTCGAGTTCGAGAAGGCGTCACGCGAGGTCGAGGCGGCGTTCTCGGACCGCGCCGGCGCGCTCGGCAAGGAGATGGCCGAGCGCCTGGACGAGGCGCTCGCGCCCGACACCGGCCACCTCGCCAAGGCGCTGGAACGCCACTTCTCCGACGAGTCCTCGAGCGCTGTCCAGCACCGCGTCAAGACGCTGGTCGACGAGGTCATGGCGCGCTCGCGCGAGGACCTGTTGCGCCAGTTCTCGTCCGCCGACGGGAAGAACCCGCTGGCCGACTTCAAGGCCGGCACGATGGAGGTGCTGCGCCAGGCGAGCGACCGTCAGGACCAGAGCCTGCGCGCGCTTGCCGAACAGCTCGCGCTGACCCAGCGCGAGCTGCAGGCGTTGCGCGACGAGCGCGTCAAGCAGGAGGAGCTCGAGGCCGAGCGCGAGCGCGGGACCGCCAAGGGACGGACCTTCGAGGACGCTGTCCACGAAGCGCTCGACCGGATCGCGCTGGCGCGGGGCGACGATTGCGAGGCGGTCGGCGACCAGAAGGGCGCCACCCGCAAGACGGGTGACGTCGTCGTCTCGATCGACGCCGCTCAGGGCCCTCCGCGCGGTCGGATCGTCTTCGAGGCGAAGAACAGCAAGCTCTCGAAGCCCGAGGCGCTGCGCGAGCTCGACCGCGGGTTGACCGAGCGCGACGCCGACTTCGCCGTTTTGGTCGTCCCCAACGAGGACAAGCTGCCGGCGAGGATGCAGCCACTGCGAGAGTTCAACGGCGACAAGCTGATCGTCTGCCACGACCCCGAGGACGGGTCGCGGATCGCGCTCGAAGTCGCCTACTCGCTGTCCCGCGCGCGCGTGCTGATGGGGCGTGGCGACGGCGAGGGCGTCGACTCCGCCGCGCTCCACGACAGCGTCGAGCGGGCGCTGGGTGCGATGGACGATGTTCGCCGCATCAAGTCGCAGCTCACCGGCGCGACCACCTCGATCGAAAAGGCCGACGGAATCCTCGAAGCGATGGCCGGCCGCGTGCGCGAGCACCTGCACGAGATCGAGGAACTGCTGCGCTCGGGCGCGGAGCCCGAACGGGATTAAGCTACTTCGGCGCTTTCCTTGCCTTGTAGACGATCGCGGCCGCGTTGGACGGCCGCGATGAACTTCGACAGGTTGACCTCGAGCGTGTTGAGGATCTCGTCGGCGTAGTCTTCGGCGCCCAGGCGGATCTCGCGTTCGCGGGCGCGAGCATCCTCGACGATGTCCTCGGCCGCGCGCTCCGCCTGCTTGGTGATCTCTTCCTCGGAGACGAGCTGCTCCTGGCGCTCGCGCGCCTCCTTGACGATGCGCTCCGCCTCGCGCTTGGCCTCGGCCAGCATCTCCTGGCGCTCTTTGACGATCCAGCGCGCCTGCTTGATCTCCTCGGGGATCGTGGCGCGCATCTGATCCAGGATGTCGTAGATCTCTTCCTTGTCCACGCGCACCTGATCGGTGAGCGGGACGGGTTTTGCGTTGTGGACGAGGTCGTCCAGCTTGTCGATCAGTACAAGGACGTCCATAGCAAGCCTTTGTTCGTCAGCGGGCCAGCGCTTCCTTCAATCGCTTGGCAACGCCGTTGGGCACTAGATCCTCGACATCTGCGCCGAACGTGGCAAGTTCCTTGACCCCGCTCGATCGAAGGAAACTGTACTCGGGCGACGCCATCAGGTAGACAGACTCGATCTCTGGGGACTGGCGGCGGTTGAGCTGGTTCATCTCGAACTCGTATTCGAAGTCCGAGATCGCGCGCAAACCCTTGACGATCGCCTTCGCTCCAACGCGCTGCGCGAACTCGACGATCAGGACGTCGAATGACTGCACCTCGACGTTCTCCAGATGCTTCGTCGCCTTCCGGACGAACTCGCAGCGCTCGTCGGTGCTGAAGAGCGTCTTGCCCTTGCGAACCGGGTGATTGACGACCGCCACGACGACGCTGTCGAACATCGCCGCGGCACGCTCGATGACGTCCACGTGCCCGTTGGTGATCGGGTCGTAGGACCCGGGACAGACGGCTTTGCGATTACTCGGGTTCATGGATTCGGATTAGCGTGTCGCCGTAGCGTCGTTCGTCGATCAGGGGCAGTTCGAGCTCGAGCGGCGAGTGCCGGCCGCTCTCCGACACTACCCGAGCGCCTTCGCCGGCAACACCCTCGAGCAGCGGTCCCAACTGGGGCCCCAGCTTCGCGGCCAGCCGGTACGGCGGATCAAGCAGCACCAGATCGTATGTGCGCGCCGCACGACGTGCGTTGCGCAGGAAGGCCAATGCGTCCTGGCGATGACACTCGGCGTCGATCCCGAGCAGCGAGAGATTGTCCCGCAGCGCCCTGATCGCCGCCGGAGCCGAGTCGACGAACGTGGCCTCGGCCGCCCCCCGCGAGAGCGCTTCGATGCCGAGGCCTCCGGCGCCGGCGAAGAGGTCGAGCACGCGCAGCTCCGCCACCGGGCCGAGCACCGCGAACAGCGCTTCGCGTACGCGATCGCTCGTCGGGCGCGTGGCGGCACCGGCGGGGGCGCGCAGCCGTCGCCCGCCATAGCGGCCGGCGACGACTCTCACGCCGGGATCGGCGCGAGCGCGGCCTGCCCGTAGGCTTGCTGGAGGGCGTCCGCCAGCAGGGCGTTCTGCGCATCCTCGAGCGTCGGATCGCGCGCCACCGTCTGATCCGCCACCGCCTTGGCACGATCGAGCAGCCCGGCGTCCTCGGGCAGTCGCGCCACGCGGAACTGGGCCAGTCCCGACTGGCGCGTACCGATCATCTCCCCCTCCCCGCGCAGCTCCAGATCGATCTCGGCGAGCTTGAAGCCGTCGGAGTACTGCGCCATCGCGCGCAGCCGAGCCGACCCTTTCGGGCCGAACAGCAGGCACAGCGATCGGTGCTCGCCACGGCCGACGCGGCCGCGTAGCTGATGTAACTGCGAGATCCCGTAGCGGTCGGCGTCCTCGACCAGCATCACGGAGGCGTTGGCCACGTCGATCCCCACTTCGACGACCGAGGTGGCGACCAGCACGTGGGCTACGCCGCCGGCGAACGCCGCCATCGCCGCCTGCTTCTCGCGCGTCGGCAGCTGACCGTGCATCAGCACCACTTCGAAGTCGGCGAACTCACCGCGGGCCAGCCGCTCGAACTCCGCCGTCGCCGCGCGAACCTGCAACTGATCGGACTCCTCGACCAGGGGGCAGATGACGAACGCCTGGCGCCCGGCTCGCAGCTCCTCACGGATCCGCTCGTAGGCGCGCGCGCGTTCCCTCGCGCCTGCCACGACGTGCGTCTCGATCGGTTGGCGCCCCTGGGGCAGCTCGCGCAGCACCGTCGAGTCGAGGTCGCCGTAGGCCGTGAGCGCGAGCGTGCGCGGGATCGGCGTTGCCGTCATGTGCAGGACGTGCGGCTGCAGGCCGGGCGGCGCCTTCGCGTCGAGCGCCGCGCGCTGGCGCACGCCGAAGCGGTGCTGCTCGTCGACCACCGCGACTGCGAGGTTGGCGAACTGCACGCCCGGCTCGATCAACGCGTGCGTGCCGACGACGAGCCCGACCTCGCCGGAGGCAAGCTTCGAGAGCACGTCGTCGCGCCGCGCCGCCGGAGTGGACCCGGTCAGCAGCGCCATCGGGACCAGCTCCCCCGGCATCAACGAGGCGATCGTCGCGAAGTGCTGCTCGGCGAGCGTCTCCGTCGGCGCCATCAGCGCCGCCTGCATGTCGTGCTCCACGGCGCGCAACAGGGCGAACAGAGCGCAGACGGTCTTGCCCGAGCCGACCTCCCCCATCAGCAGGCGCTGCATCGGCCGGCCGGCCGACAGATTCGCTTCGATCTGATCGATCGCGGCGCGCTGGTCGGCGGTGAGCGAGAAGGGCAGAGCGTCGGTCAGCCACCGCTCGGTCAGGCCGCGCGGCTGATCGAGTGGCGCGGCGCGGCCGGCGTCGTCGCGCTGCGCGCGGCGGCGCAGAACCGCCAGTTGCTGGAGCAGCAGCTCGTCGAACGCCAGGCGCACGCGGCCCGCCTCGGCGTCGCCCGGCTCCTGTGGAAAATGAATCGCGGCGAGGGCCGCGGGCCTGTCGGGCAATCCCTGCGTCGCTCTCAGCGTCGCGGCGAGCGGCTCCACGACATCGTGCTCGGCGCCGCGAAGGTTCCAGGCGAGCTCGCGAATCCGCCCCGACGGCAGTCCGTCCGTCGCCGGATAGATCGGCACCAGGCCGGTCGAGTGGAGGTCCTCGGCGCTCGCCCCGCCCGCGGGCTCGTACTCCGAGACGCGAAACTGGCTGCGCCGCTCACAGCGCCCGTGCAGCACGGCGCGCGACCCCGGCGGCAACCGCTTGACGACCCACGGCTGGTTGAACCAGACCGCCTTGATCGGCCCCGTCTCGTCGGCGACCGTCGCTTCGACCAAGGTCAGCCGGCGCTTGCGCGTCGGCCGCAGGCGGATGTCGCGCACCTCGACGATCAGGCTGGCGTCCTCTCCCGGGACGAGCGCCGCGATCGTGCTGGCGGATCGCCGGTCGCGCTGGTCGCGCGGGAGATGCTCGAGCAGGTCCGAGACCGTGTGCAGCCCCAGGGCCTCGGCGGCCTTCGCCGCCTTGGAGGGAGTTATCTCGAGTGGCTTGGCGAGCCGCGACGGCCGTGGCACGGAGCGCAGCGGCGCCGCTTCGAGCTCGCTGTGGTCGAGCGGGTTAGCGGAGGCGAAGGCACGTGGGAGCATTGCGCTAACTATGAACAGAGCAGCGGTCGATCGGGTGACCGCTTCGCGGCTTCGCCGCTCCGCTCAGGGCCCTCCCGGCTCCGCTTCGCGGGGTACTGCGGAGCGCTCGCTCCGCCGGTCGGGCAGTTACACGCACCGCTCGCTCCGCCGGTCGGGCAGTTACACGCAGCGCTCGCTCCGCCGGTCGGGCAGTTAGACGCACCGATCTTCCCGCCCCGTCGGGCAGTTACTCGGCCGAGAGCAGCCACCACCAGCTGGGTTGGCCGCCGGATGAGCAATCGAGCTCGACGCCATCGGGGACGAGGGCGCGGACGCGATCGAGTTCGAGTGGGGCTCCCTCTCCGGCGATGCACGTCAGCAGCTCTGCATCGGCCCCGAGCTTGTCGATTACGGCTTGCAGAGCGGCCTCCGGATCGCCCCAGGACACGATCTCCTCGTCGACGAAACCAACTGCCTCACCCGCGCTGAAGCGCCCCTCGCCGTCGTCACGCGCGGCCAGCGCGACAGCGCCGGTGCGCACACGCGTGAGCGCCTGCTCCATCGTGGCCGCGTTTGCCGCGGCGTCGCGCGTGGGATCGAATGCCACGGCAACGGCCAGCCCCGCCTGGAGTGAATGCGAGTGCACGACGGAGACCGCCTTGTCGGAGAGCTCGGCTGCGCGCTCGGCCGCCATCACCACATTGGCCGAGTTCGGCAGGACGACGACCTGCTCCGCCGGCACGGCGTGAATTCCGGCCAGCAGGTCGTACGTGGAGGGATTCAGCGTGGCGCCGCTGTCGAGCGCGTACGCACCGAGGCCTTCGAACAACTCGCGCAGCCCGTCGCCGATCACGACGGCGAGCGCGCCGCAGGGTTGGACGTCAGGAGCGCCGCCGTTGCCGCCGAGCAGCCGTTGCGAGCGCTCCACAATCTGCTCGCGCATGTCGCCGACGTCGAGGTGCGAGACGCTGCCGAAGGGCTCGAACAGTGCCGTCGCGCGCTCGGGCGAGTCCGTGTGAACGTGGATCTTGAGCGTCGTGCGATCGCCGACCACTAACACCGAGTCGCCCAGTTGCTCGAGCTGGCCGATGAACCCCGACGCCTCGAGGCCGGCGCCCGTGACGGCGAAGTTGGTGCAGTAGCGGTAGGTGGAGGACTCGTGCTGAGGATGGCTCGGCCGGGCCGGCGCATGGTGCTCGAGTGGCGGAGGCTCGGCGCCTCGAAGCGCCGCGACGACGCCCGCAAAGAGAACCGTCAGCGCGTAGCCGCCGGCGTCGACGACTCCTGAGTCGCGCAGCACGGCCAGCAGCTCGGGACCACGCTTGACCGATTGCTCGCCGGTCTCCAGTGCTCGTTCGAGCACCTCGGCGATCGCCGCGTCCTGGTCGGCGGATGACGCATCGGGCGCCAGGCGAGTGTCCGGAATGTGCGCCAGTTCCGTCGCGATCCGGTGAGCCATCTCGCGGACCACGGTCAGGATCGTGCCCTCGGCGGGGTCGCGCACGGACGCATACGCACGGTCGGCGGCGCGCGCCATCGCAGCGCCCACGAGCACGGGATCGACCAGCTCGCCAGGGCGCGACGCCAGCTCCTCGGCGGCGCCCCGGATCAGCTGGGAGAGGATCACCCCGGAGTTGCCGCGCGCACCAAGCAGGGCGGCGCGCGCCACGGAGTCGACGATCTCGCCTCGGCCGATCTCGTCGATCGTGTGCTCGCCCTGCGGCTGGAGGCGATCTATCTCCTCGAGCACGGCGCGCAGCGTGAGCACCATGTTGTCGCCCGTGTCGCCATCGGCGACGGGAAAGACGTTGAGGTCGTTGATCTCCTGGCGGCGCGCCTCGAGCTGCGCCAGTCCAGCCTCCACCACGGCGCGGAAGCGAACGAGGTTTGGGTCCGACACGATGCCGCGCTTACGCGGCCTTTTTGACCTTGCCGGCCTTCAGGCAGCGCGTGCAGACATAGACGCGGCGCGGAGCTCCGGCCACGTCGATTCGAACCTTCTGCAGGTTGGGGTCGAAGCGCCGCCGGGTGGCGACCATCGAGTGGCTGCGGCTGTTCCCGAAACTGGGGCCCTTGCCGCAGGAATGACAGATCTTGGCCACGAGGCCGCGGAGTATAGGCGAGCTACCTCACTTCACGATGATCGTGGTGAGCATCCCTTCTGCGATGTGGGGCTTGCCTCCGTCGCGGTCGTTGAGCGGGCAGAACAGTGCGTACTGGCCAGGCCTACGCAGCTGCAAAGCCGTGACCTGGGACCGATTGCCATCGATTACGGCGGTGCTGGACAGGCTGGTCTTGTCGACAAACGCCGGCAGCCGTCCCTTGCTCTTCTTCAGCGCGGTCAGGATCGTCGCCTTCGATGGGTTCCCAGTCACTCGGGCCGCGACGAGCACGTGCAGCGCTGACTTCCCTTTGCTGACGAAAGTGATGCGATTGGCACCGGCATTCAGCGGGCCGGAGATCTGCCACTTGTAGCGGTCCTTGCTGGGGTTGGCGGCCGTGACTGTCGTCGGGGTGGACGGCAGGCTTCCCGCCTTCCCGGGCGTAAGCGTGAACTGGGCGAAGGCAGGCGGACCAGGACCTCCCGGCCCTCCACCCACGTCGACGACGACATACTTCCCCGCGGGCAGGTTGAGCGTCGTGGCGGCCCTCTGACCCGAGGGCACCCCGACAAGGCCACCCTCGGCGCGCAGCCAGGCAGGCGTCTTGTTGCTGTGGCTCCCGAGCTGCTTGAGTGCATCCTGGGCGGTGTGGTTGCCCCGAATCAGGACGAGCTGGGCAGCGTGGGGCGCCTTGCCCGTGTTGGTCAGTCGCAGCTCGACCAGCCCGCCCACAGCGGATGCGGGAGCTGTGAACCGCGCGGCCTTGCCCGATTCACCGATGCTCAGTGACAGCGCGCTGGCGTTCGCGTTCTTCGCGCCGACGTTCTTGTGCTTCTTGCCGCTGCCGCCGCACGCGCCGAGCGAAAGCGCGCTGACGGCAACGAAGGCCGCGACTGCCCAGCACACGTGTAGACGTCTTTCGAGCACCCGCGATCCCCCTACCGTTGTGTGTCCGTGAACCTTCCACGAAGTGCCGGCCCCAAGCCTACCGCTACGGAGCGTCACCGACCTCGGCGCGCAGCGCCGCCATCGCCACCACCGCCTCGGCCGAGCGGCGACCCTGGTCGCGCTTGTCGCCACCGGCGCGCGCGAGCGCCTGCTCCATCGTCTCCACGGTGAGCACGCCGAAGGCGCACGGCACGCCCGTCGCGAGCGTGACGTCCTGGATCCCGCGCGCCGACTCGCTGCAAACGTAGTCGTAGTGGTCGGTCTCGCCCCGGATCACGGCGCCGAGGCAGATGACGCCGTCGTAGCGGCCGCTGCGCGCGATGTATGACGCAGCGAGCGGCAACTCGAACGCTCCCGGCACGTCGAACACGTCGGCTTCGGTCTCGCCGGCGTCGCTCAGCGCCGCCTGCGCGCCGGCGACTAGCCGCTCCGCCAGATCCTCGTAAAAGCGCCCGACGGCAATCGCGAAGCGACTCAAGTGGCGCTCTCGCTGGGATCTGGTTGGGGAGCGTCCGCGGCGGTCTCGCCGGCCGCGCGACCGCCGTCCACGCGCCGGTCGTGCTCCTGCTCGCTGTGGATCATCTGCTCGTCCAGCGGCAGGCCCTGATGGTGAATCGTGTGGCCGAGCCGCTCGCGCTTCGTGCGCAGGTAGCGCTCGTTGTGGCGGTTGGGGATCGATTCGATCGGCCGCTGCTCGGAGACCGAAAGCCCGTAGCCCTCCATGCCGACGATCTTCTTCGGGTTGTTGGTCAGGATGCGGATCGACGTCAGACCGAGGTCGGAGAGGATCTGGGCGCCGATGCCGTAGTCGCGCAGGTCGGCCGGCAGGCCGAGCGCGACGTTCGCCTCGACCGTGTCCATACCCTCTTCCTGGAGCTTGTACGCGCGCAGCTTGTTGAGCAGGCCGATCCCGCGGCCCTCCTGCGAGAGGTAGAGCAGCACGCCGCAGCCCTCGCGCTCGATCACCGCCAGCGCCGCCTCGAGTTGCTCGCCGCAGTCGCAGCGCAGCGAGTGAAAGACGTCGCCGGTGAGGCACTCCGAATGCACGCGTACGAGCACGTCGGGCTTGCCATCGACCTCTCCCTTGACCATCGCAACGTGGTGCTTGTTGTCCACCAGCGAGCGGTAGCCGACGACGTTGAAGTCGCCGAACGCCGTCGGCAGCGACGTGGCCACCACCCGCTCGATCAGCTTGTCGTTGCGCCGCCGGTAGGCGACCAGATCGGCGACCGTGATCATCTTCAGCCCGTGGCGGCGGCAGTAGACGACGAGGTCGTCGACGCGCGCCATCTCTCCGTCGTCGCGCATCACCTCGCAGATCACGCCGGCCGGATAGAGGCCGGCGAGCCGAGCGAGGTCGACGCCCGCCTCGGTCTGGCCGATGCGCTCCAGCACCCCCCCGCTCTTCGCCTTGAGCGGGAAGACGTGCCCGGGCTGGACGAGATCGTGGGGGCGCGTCTGCGGGTCGATCGCGACCTGGATCGTGTGCGCGCGATCGTGCGCGGAGATCCCGGTCGTCACTCCTTCGCGCGCCTCGATCGAGACCGTGAACTGGGTTTCGAACGCCGACTCGTTCTTGGCCGCCATCAGGTCGAGCCCGAGCTCATCGCAGCGTTCGGGCGCCAGCGCCAGGCAGATCAGGCCGCGTCCGTGGGTCGCCATGAAGTTGATCGCCTCGGGGGTGACGAACTGGGCGGCCATCGTCAGGTCGCCCTCGTTCTCGCGGTCCTCGTCGTCGCAGACGACGACCATCCGGCCGGCGCGAATCTCCTCCAGCGCCTGCTCGATCGTCGCGAACGGACTGAATTCGCTCACCGCGGCACCACTGCTGCGAGCTTCTCGACGTATTTGGCGAGGATGTCGACCTCGAGATTGACACGCGTCCCGGCGGCCGCGGCATCCAGGCTCGTCCGCTCGAGCGTCTCGGGGATCAGTGCGACGGCGAACGAGTCGTGGTCGACCGCCGAGACGGTCAGTGACACGCCGTCGACGGCGATCGACCCCTTCTCCACGACGTAGCGCAACAGCTCGCACTCGGCCTCGATCGTCAGCAGGCGGGCGATGCCCTCAACGCTCACCTCGCGCACGCTGCCGAGACCGTCGACATGGCCCTGCACGAGGTGCCCGCCGAGCCGGTCGACCGGTCGCAGCGCCAGCTCCAGGTTGACCCGAGAGCCGACCTCGAGCGCGCCGAGCGAGGATCGGCGCAGCGTCTCGCCGATCACGTCGGCGGCAAACTCGCGATCGTCGAACGAGGCGACCGTGAGGCAGACGCCGTTGACGGCGACCGAGTCCCCCGGGGCGAGCTCCGCGGCGAGCCCGCTGGCCACGGAAAGTCGCGCGCCATCGGCGGCCTGCTGGACTGAAGCCACCGTCCCGAGATCGCCAACGAGTCCAGTGAACATCACCACTCCCGCAGGCGCGCGCTGATCAGCAGGTCTTGGCCGAGCGACTCGCAGTCCAGCGTCAGCGCGTGCGCCGCCTCGGCCACCGAGTCGCGGCCCTGCCCCTCCATCGGGTTGCGCGCCAGCCTGCCGCCGAGCACCAGCGGCGCCACGAAGAGACGCATCTCGTCGACCTCGCCGGCGTCGAGGAACGCGCCGGCGAGGCGTGGGCCGCCCTCCAGCAGGACCGACGTGATGCCGCGCTGGCCGAGCTGCGCCAACGCCGAGGACACGCGCGCGGGGTCGTTGGGCCCCGCCGCGACGATCACCTCCACACCGGTGCTCTCGAGCGCCGTCAGAGCGGTGCGTGGCGCGGCTCGCGAAACGACCA
>DASZZG010000125.1:0-2828 GCA_035543355.1 Solirubrobacteraceae bacterium
GGTTCTTCCCCGTGCTCGGCGAGCCGCGCGTCGATGCCGACAAGGTGACGCGACTCGTGCTCTGCACCGGCAAGATCTACTACGACCTCGTCGGCCACCCGGACCGCGAGGGCAACGAGCAGGTCGCGATCGGTCGCGTCGAGCTGCTCTATCCGTTCCCGCAGGGGCAGATCCTCCAGCTGATCAACACCTACCCGAACCTGCGCGAGGTCGTCTGGTGCCAGGAGGAGCCGCGCAACAAGGGCGCGCGCGCATACATGTCACCGCGCCTGATGCAGATCATGCCGCCCGAGCTGGACTTCGGCTACATCGGGCGCCCCGAGCGCGCCTCCCCGGGCGAGGGCTATCCGGCGGCGCACATCGAGGAGCAGAGCCGCATCGTGCGCACCGCGCTCGACCTGTCGACGCCGGTGACGATGTATCCGAAGAGGGGTCCGGGCGAGCGTTAGTGGGCCGCCCCGCAACGTCAACCCACTAGCTAACGCATGTGGGTCCAGCGCAGGATCACGCTCGCGCCGCGGCCGCGCGGCTTTCACCTGATCACGCGCGAGATCGCCGAAGGGCTGCCCGAATTGGCTGAGCTACCAATCGGGGTCGCGCACCTTTTCCTGCTGCACACCTCGGCCTCGCTGACGCTGAACGAGAACGCGTCGCCGGACGTCCGCCGCGACTTCGAGTCGTACTTCGATGCGACCGTGCCCGAGGGCGCCGGCTACTGGACGCACACGCTCGAGGGAGGCGACGACATGCCGGCGCACATCAAGTCGTCGACGCTCGGCGTGTCGCTGCTGCTGCCGGTCAGCGACGGGAGGCTGGCGCTCGGCACCTGGCAGGGGGTCTATCTGTGTGAGCACCGCGACCGCGGCGGCGCTCGGTCGTTGATTGTCACCGCGTGGGGCGGCGACTAGCTACTTACCCTTCCACACGGGGTCGCGCTTTTCCGCGAACGCCGTCGCGCCTTCGCGCGCGTCCTCGGAGATCAGCACCGGCCCGGCGATCTCGCCCTGCTTCTGCCATGCCTCCTGCTCGCTCCAGTCGAGCGATTGCGAGACGATCCGCTTCGAGGCGTCGAGCGCGAGCGGCCCGTTGCGCGCGATCTCGGCGGCGAGCTCGAGCGCCACGTCGATCGCAGCGCCGGGATCGGCCAGGCGGTTGACGATGCCCAGCTCGGCGGCGCGCTCAGCGCCGATCGGGTCGCCGGTCAGCGCCAGCTCCATCGCGAGGTGGTAGGGCATGCGCTTGGGCAGGCGGATGAGCGCTCCCCCCGCGGCGACGAGCGACCGCTTGACCTCGGGGATGCCAACGCGCGCGTCGCGCGCGGCGACGATCAGGTCACACGCCAGCGCCACCTCGAAGCCGCCGGCCACGGCAAAGCCTTCGATCGCGGCGATCAGCGGCTTGCGCGGAGGGCGCTGGACGAGCCCCGCGAAGCCGCGGTCGCCAACGAACGGGCGCTCGCCCATGACGAACGCCTTGAGGTCCATCCCCGCGCTGAACGAGCTGCCGGCGCCGGTGAGGATGCCAGTCCGCAGGTCCGAGGTCTCGTCGAGCTGATCGACCGCCGCGGCTATCCCTTCGGCGACCGCAAGGTTGATCGCGTTGCGCGCCTCGGGCCGGTTGATCGTGATCACGAGCACCCCGTCGCGGGTCTCGGTGAGGACAGCCGCCTGCTCGCTCATCGACGGGCAGCCTATCCAGCCGCCGGCGATTCGGCGGTCAGGCGGTCAGGCAGCGAACAGCGTCAGGTCGGGCTCGCGCTCGCCACGCAGCAACGCGAGGTCGACCTCTACGCAGTCGATCCCGCGCGCGCCGGCGAGCACCCGCGCCTGCGGCTTGATCACCTGCGCCGCGAGCACGCCGCGACACGAGCCCATCGCCGGATCGAGACGGATCCGTTCGAGGTAGCGCGAAAGCTGCTCGACCGCGTCGATCGTGCCGATGCGCTTGATCTCCACCGCGATCCACGCGTCCTCGCAATCGCGGCACATCAGGTCGACCGGGCCGATGTCGGTCGGCCACTCGCGCCGCACCAGCCGCAAGCCCTCGCCGCACCACTGCGGCGCATCGGCCAGCAGCTCCTGAAGCTGCGACTCGACGCCGTCCTTCTCCAGCGCCGCCGCCTCGCCCATGTCGTGCTCGCTGTCGGAGACGACCTCCGAGACGCTGATCGTGATCCTGTCCTCGCTGCCGCGCCTGCGAACGACGATCGTCGAATCGGACTCCTCGATCACGGTCGGCGGTGTCATCCAGTTCTGCGGCTTGTAGCCCCCGCAGTCGGCGTGCACCATCACCGAGCCGTCGGCCTTGAAGATCACGAGCCGCAGCGCCTCCGGAAGCAGCGCCGTCAGGCGGCCTTCGTAGCGGACCTCGCAGCGGGCGACGAGCAGGCGCACGGTCCGAACGTACCGACGCATTCGGACCCAACCGTGGCAGCGCAGGAGCTACCCCCCGCCGCCGCCTCCGAGCTCCGGGGTGGGAGCGAGAACGTCGAAGAGGACGATCACTAGGCCAACGAGCACCGACAGGGCGGTGAGTTGATCGGCCAGTACGGCCCGGTGGACATCGGCCACGAAGCCAGACCCGGGGTCGTTCTGTCTCCTCACGCGCAGTAGCGTTCGCTGGTCCCCGTCGCGCTCGCGCATGCGCCAGGACAGCCAGACAAGCCCACGCCGCCCGATTTGAGCGCGATGGCTGTCACCGAAGTCGACCCGCCCGCCCCTACGCACGCGAAAGGCTCGGTACTCCCCGATCCGGACCCCTCCGGGCAGCTCGACGCGCAGGTCGGTCGGCCGCTGGCGCCACGGTGTCATCGTCCATCGGCCCCCCTT
>DASZZG010000126.1:0-9214 GCA_035543355.1 Solirubrobacteraceae bacterium
AGCTGCCCTCGGGCAGCACGGGGAGGACGGCCGCGCTGTCGGCCTCGATCAGCAGGTCGTCGGTGAGCGCGAGCGGCCGGGAGGCCGGCAGCTCGGCGGCGTCTAGCACTCTCACTGTCGGCGACGGTAGCCGACACGGCGCGCCGCTGCGAGACGTGTGGCAGCTTTGTCCGCAATGTCGATGCTCGAGCCGGGCCTGAAGCGCCCGAACCGCCCATCGGCACGCCGGCCGATCATCTACGCGGCGGTCGTGCTCGCCGTGGTCGCGGGGGCGATCGCGGTGGTGCTCGGCGGCTCGGGCACGCGCCATCCACGGCCGGGCGCGCGCGGGTCGGTCGACCCGTTTGGCTACTCACCACAACGCGCGGCGGACTACGAGCGCCGCGCGAGCGCCGGCTTTGCGCATCCGCTGTACGCGCTCAGTCCGGGCGGCGTGATCGCCACGGCACGGCGAACGCTTGCTTTCGAGCGCCAGATCACGCAGGCGGCCGCTCAGGCGCGGCTCGACCCGCGCACGCTCGAGGCGATCGTCTTGCTCGAGAGCGCCGGCCGGCCGGACGCGATCGCCGGACACGATCCCGCCGCCGCGGCCGGGTTGACGCAGATCGTCGCGGGAACGGCCACGGCGCTGCTGGGCATGCACGTAGACGTGGCGGCAAGCCGCCGGCTGACGGCGAGGATCGCGCTCGCGCGACGGCGCAACCATCGCACCGACGTGGCTCGCTTCGAGCGCGACCGGACGCGCGTCGACGACCGCTTCGACCCCGCGAAGGCGCTCGCCGCGACCGGGCGCTACCTCGCCCTGGCGCGCAAGCGCTTCGGCCGCGATGACCTGGCGGTCGTGTCCTACCACATGGGCATCGGCAACCTGGACCACACCCTGAAGGCGTACGGCGCCAGCAAGCCGATCCCCTACACGCAGCTCTACTTCGACTCGACGCCGCTGCGTCACGCGCCCGCCTATAACTTGCTTGCGAGCTTTGGCGACAGCTCATCGACGTACTACTGGCGCATCCTCGCGGCGCGCGAGATCCTGCGCCTGTATCGCGCGGACCCTCGCCGGCTGGCCCAGCTCGATCGACCGCAAAGGGCGCGCAACTCCGCCGAGGAGGTGCTGCACCCGCCCGGCTCCCCGGTGTACGCGACGCCCGCGGCGATCGGAGACGCTCGCCGCCGGGGCGAGCTGGTCGCCCTGCCGGCCCAACTGCCCGGAATCCGCATCGACCCTCACGTCGGCGAGCTTGCCCGAAAGCTGCACGCGCAGCCGGCGCTCTACCGCGCGCTGCGGCCCGACGCGCTCGCGGTGCTCGCCTACGTTGGCGCGGCCGTTCGAACGATCGCGCCAAACAGCACGCCGCTTGTCGTCTCCAGCGGCGTCCGCGACACCTCCTACCAGCGGCTGCTGCGCGGCCGCAACGCCGAGGCGGCGCATGGCTATTCGCTGCACGAGACCGGCTTCGCGCTTGACATCCTGCGCCGCTACGGCAGCCGCCCGCAGGCGCTCGCGTTCCAGTTCCTGCTCGAGCGACTGCAGGCTCTGGACCTGATCACATGGGTGCGTGAGCCAACGGCGATCCACGTCGTCGTGGCATCGGACGCGGGGCGGCTGCTGCCGGCTTCGCCGGCGCCGGGGCGACCTGGGACCGGGTAGGTCGCCGCGGCGAAGAGACCTGTTGCGCTCAGCGCGCGACGCCGTCGGGCAGCTCAGCCCAGCGGCGGTGCGCATCGTCGATCTCGGCGAAGGCCTCCTCGCGCGACATCCAGCCCTGCACGGTCACCTCTTTGCCCTCGGGCTGCTTGTAGATCGAGAAGAAGTGCGAAATCTCGTCACGTAGCTGGTGCGGCAGGTCCTCGAGCGTTTCGAGCTCGTTCCAGTTGGGGTCCTGGCGGGGCACGCAGAGCACCTTGTCGTCCTGGCCCTTGTCGTCGGTCATGCGGAACAGGGCGATCGCCTTGACCGGGATCATGCAGCCCGGGAAGGTGGGCTCGGAGACGACGACCATCGCGTCGAGCGGATCGCCATCCTGAGCGAGGGTCTGGGGGATGAAGCCGTAGTCGGTCGGGTAGACGACCGATGAGAAGAGAAAGCGGTCGAGCTTGATCTGCTGGAGCTCGGGGTCCCACTCGTACTTGTTGCGCGATCCCTTGGGGATCTCGACGAGGCAGTGCAGATTTTCGGGAGTGGCACTCGGCACGTGCGCAGCATTGCAGGCCCGAGCGCGCGATGCCAGGTAGGGTCCGGCGATGCCCGGCGTCGTGCGCACCCCTGACGAGGCGTTCGCAGACCTGCCCGGCTTCCCCTTTGCCCCGCACTACCGCGAGGTCGAGGGGCTGCGCCTGGCGCACATCGACGAGGGCGACGGGGCCCCGATCGTCTTCTTCCACGGCGAGCCGACGTGGTCGTTTCTGTGGCGCAAGGTGATCGGCCCCGTGCTCGACGGCGGCTACCGCTGCATCGCCCCGGACCTGCCGGGGTTCGGGCGATCGGACAAGCCGACCGACATCGACTGGTACTCCTACGACCGTCACAGCGAGCTGACGGCCACGCTGCTGGCCGATCTCGACCTGCGCGACGCGACGGTTGTCGTGCACGACTGGGGCGGCCCGATCGGGCTGCGCCTGGCGGTCGAGAACCCCGATCGAATTTCCCGGCTGGTGGTGACGGACACGGGGCTGTTCACCGGCTATCAGCGCATGAGCGCTGCCTGGATCGCGTTCCGTGACTTCGTCGAACGCACGGAGGACCTGCCCGTCGGTTTCCTCGTGCGCGGGGCCTGCCTGTCAGACCCCGGCGACGAGGTGATCGCGGCCTACGACGCCCCCTACGCCGACGCGGCGTCAAAGGCGGGCGCGCGCGCCTTCCCGCTGATGCTGCCGACGAAGCCCGACGCCCCCGGAGCGCACGCGGGGCAGCGTGTGCTCGCCGCGTTGCGCGAAGACCGCCGACCGACGCTGATGCTGTGGGCCGACTCCGACCCGATCCTCAGTGTCGAGACCGGCGAACGCTTCGCTGCTGCGATCGGACGGGAGCAGCCGCGACTGATCGAGGGCGCCAGTCATTTCCTCCAGGAGGACCGTGGCGAGCTGATCGGCGAGCTGATCGTGGACTGGCTCGACGGCTAATCAGCCGCGGGCGCCTATCTCGCCCTCGCGGCGACGCTCTTCGAGACTCGGGTCGCTCGCGGCCGCGCGCCGTTCGTACTCAGCGCGCGCGCCGGCGTCGGCGCCCGAGAGGATCTGATCGGCCTTCAGCGCGCGGCCGATCGCCTCGCGCGCTCGACGCGGCAATATCGCCGTGAGGATCGCGATCGGGACCACGGACTTCGGCACGAAGACGTCGTGACGCGGCAGCTTGAGCGCGTCGACGATCGCCGCGGCGACGTCGGCAGGCTCGATCTCGAAGCCGCCGCCGCGCGCCTGCGCGAGGCCGGCAGCGAGTTCGGTGTGGACGACCGCGGGCATCACGCAGGAGATCTCGATGCCGCTGCCGCGCAGCTCGGCGCGCAGCGCCTCGCTCAAGCCGACGACGGCGTGCTTGGTCGCCGAATACGTCGCCGCGTGGGCATAGCCCGTCTTGCCGGCCAGCGAGGCGACATTGACGATGTGGCCGGCGCCGCGGGGACGCAGCCGTGCGATGCCCAGCTTGCAGCCCGTCATCACGCCGATCAGGTTGACGTCGATCATCCGCAGCGTCGTGACGTCGTCCTCGTCGACGAGCGGCCCCAGCTGCATGATGCCGGCATTGTTGATCAGCACGTCGATCGGGCCCAGCGTCCGCTCGACCTCGTCGAGGAAACGCTCGAACGAGGGACGGTCGGCGACGTTTAGCTCGAAGCCGATAGCGCTGCCGCCGAGCTCCTCGGCTGTCTCGCTCGCGCGCTGGGCATCTATGTCGCCGATGCCGACGCGGGCGCCCTCGCCGATCAGGGCTGTCGCCGTCGCCCGGCCGATTCCACGAGCGGCGCCGGTGATCGCGACTACCTTGCCTTCAAGGGACTTTGGCTGACGGGCCATGCGCTTCTCCTTGGTCTCGAGTCGGGCACCGCCGGCGACGCCGGTGGTCGATGCACCGCCGGCGTTCGCTGACGGTCGTTGCAACGCTAACGCTACCGGGGTCTTCGGGGCGCACGGGTATGCTGGGCGGTGCGATGTCCTCCTTCAAGCACGACGGCCACCGGCTCGTGTACATGAGCTACGGCGAGGGTCGCCGGACCGTGGTGCTGTTGCCCGGATTGCTGTTCTCGCAGAAGATGCACCTCCCCCTGGCGCGCGCGCTCGCCGAGCGCGGGCAACGCGTGGTGACGCTCGATCTGCTCGGCCACGGCCGCTCGGATCGCCCGCGCGACATGGCCCAATACTCGATGGTCCAGTTCGCGGGACAGGTGGTCGCGCTGCTCGATCACCTCGAGCTCGATCAGGCGGTTGTCGGCGGCACATCGCTGGGAGCCAACGTCTCGCTCGAGGTGGCGGCCGCGGCGCCGGAGCGCCTGCGCGGGATGGTGATCGAGATGCCGGTGCTCGACAACGCGCTGCTGGCGTGCGCGATCGCCTTCACGCCGCTGATGATCGGGCTCACCTTCGGCGCGCCGCTGTGGCGCATCGTGGGGGCGGCGGCGCGTCTGGTTCCGCAGCGGCTGGTGCCCTTCTGGGCGGACGTCGGGCTCGATTGGGTACGTCAGGACCCCGAGCCCTCCGCCGCCGTCTTGAACGGCCTCTTCTTCGGTCGTACGGCACCGCCCAAGTCAGAGCGCGCTACGCTTGAGACGAAAGCGCTCGTGATCGGCCACCAGCGCGACCCGATCCATCCGTTCTCGGACGCCGGCAACCTCGTCAAGGAGCTCCCCGACGCGCGCCTGGTGGTGGCGGAATCGCTGGTCGAGCTGCGGCTGACGCCCGAACGTCTGACGACGGAGATCGCGAGCTTCGTCGACGAATGCTGGGCACCCAAGCGCGCGTCAGCGCGCAAGCCGCGGCGCCGCGCCTCTTAAGGCTGAGCGAACCGAGGCGATGTCCAGCCGTCAGGAAGAGAAGGAACACCGCCGTCAGGAGCGACTCGAGCACGAGCAGTCCGAGGCCGCGGCGCGAGCGCGCGTCCGGCGCCTGCAAATCGCCTTCGGCGCCCTGCTCGGCGCCGTCGCGATCGCCGCGATCGTGTGGGCGATCACGAGCTCCGATGGCAAGAAGAAGGCGTTGTCACCGAAGGCGCCTCCACCACCCAGCCTGACAGCGGCTGCGACGGCCGCAGGCTGCGTGGCGCGAACCGTGCCGATCGAGGGCCACTCGCACGTCCCCGGGTCCGTCAATTACCGCGGCAATCCGCCGACGTCAGGCAATCACAACCCCACGCCCGCCGCCGACGGCGACTACGTCGGCAAGCCCGTGCCCGCGAAGGAGATGACCGTGCACACGCTCGAGCACGGGCGGATCGAGATCCAGTACCGGCCCGGAACCGCGGCCAGCGTGATCGGCCAGCTCGAGGGTCTCTTCAACGAGCAGCTCGGCAATCTCCCCTCGGGCTATCACGTGCTGCTGTTCCAGAACCAGACCAACATGCCGTTCGCGGTCGCGGCGACGGCCTGGGGCCACTACCTCGGCTGCCCCAAGTTCAACGCGAAGGTGCCCGCCGCGATCCGCGCCTTCCGCGTCGCCTACACCGACAAGGCGCCCGAGCAGATCCCGTAGGGCGTCCGCGACGACCCCGAGAGGTGCCAGATCGTCCCGGGTCTACTGTGACTGATAATCGCCCGGTCCCACTTTGATCTTGCCGCCGCCGATCATGTGGACGGTCACCGTGACGCTTTTCAGGGCAGTCGGGTTGCTGCCGGGAGTCGGCACCGCGCCTGGGCCCACGTTCGGGTTGAGGCTCACCTGGAAGGCGTTGCAAGTGAACGTCTTACCCTTCTTATAGACGACGTTCTTGGGGCACTTCAGCGCTGTGAGCCCTGAAAAGGCGCTGTCGATCAACTTCTCCGCCGTGCTGGCGTCCACCGTCTGAGAGCCGCATCCGGCGGCGCCCCACGCGAGCGCCCCGGCAACGGCCACGACCCGTACCGCCCTTGCGCCTCCGACACCCGTCCCACGACAGACCGTCACCCACATAGCCTTGGCTCCTCGTTCGTTGTCTTGGCCCTGCTCAACGCGGCGCCGGCGGGCCGCCGCCCACTATGTCGCGCCCGCTGGGCGCGAGCTGCTCGTCGAGCTCGAGCTGCCAGTAGTAGCGCGTGAAGGTGAGCGGCGCCCTGTAGCTGCCGATGTGCGGCTCGATCTGCTCGCCCGAGGCCATTCGCACGATCAGCTCGGGATAGGTGCGCCCTTCCTCGGCGGCGTACATCGGCGCCGGGAAGGCGCCGCCAAAGCGCGTGTTGACGTCGGTGATGCCGAGGCCGAACTCAGGGTCCCGAAAGGCCTGGACCGTGCAGGGCCCGCGCACGCCGAGCGCTTCGACCACGTCGCGCCCAAGCTCGATCAGCTCGCGGTCGGCGATCACCGTGCCCTTGATCGATTCGCCGCCGCGCGATTCGATCATCGTGCGCGCGATTGCGTTGAGGCAGCGTCCGTCGAGGTCGGACAGGCAGTCGATCGAGAACTCGGGGCCATCCATCAGCCGCTGGACCATCACCGGCTCGTCGACGTAGCGGACGAAGAAGTCGGCCTGCTCGGCGTCTCGAGCGGCGTGGATCGAGCGCGCGCCGGAGCCCCGGCGGGGCTTTACCATCACCGGATACGAGGGGGGCGTCTCTCCCGGCAGAACGGTCGGCGGGGAGGGCAACCCGAGCCGCTCCAACAGCAGGTGTGCCTCGTACTTGTCGTAGGTCGCGCTGGCGATCTCGGGATCGGGGACGAACGCCGGCAGGACTCCGTCGGCGCGCGCCTGCGCCAGCACTTCGATGTCTAGATCGGTCAGCGGCACGACCGCGCCGACGCCGAACTCGTCGCACAGCGCGCGCAGCGCGGGGACGTATCCGGGATCGTCGATCAGCGGCACCGCGCGGCGATGCTGGGCGGCGTACTGGGCAGGAGCGAGCGGGTTCGGGTCGGCCGCGACGACGGAGGTGTGCTGGGCGAAGGCGGCGACGATGTCGTAGCGCTTGCCGACGCCGGTGAGCAACACCGCCGGCGGGCTCATGTGCGCCAGCCGCCGGTCTCGCCCTTGTAGAGGCCGCCGCCGCCAAGGACCAGCCGCGGTGTGCGCAGCAGGATCTTCAAGTCGAGCGCGAACGAGGCGCGCTCGACGTACTGCAGGTCGAGCTCGATCCGCTCTGCCCAGGGCAGCGAGGTGCGGCCGTTTATCTGCGCCCAGCCGGTGATCCCGGGTGCAACGGCCAGCCGCCCCCGCTGGCGCTCGTCGTAGCGCTCGACCTGCACCGGGACCGTCGGGCGTGGCCCGACCAGCGACATCTCGCCGCGCAGCACATTGACGAGGTTGGGCAGCTCGTCGAGCGACGTCCGGCGCAGAAAGGCGCCGACGCGGGTGATCCGTGGATCCCCCTGGTTGACCGCGAGACCGGCGCCGACGTGCTCGGCCCCGTCGATCATTGTGCGGAATTTGCAGATGTCGAACGGTCGGCCGTCGCGTCCCACGCGGCGCTGGCGGTAGATCGTGCGGCCGCGGGACTCGAGCCGGATCCCGAGCGCGATCAGCGCCATCAGTGGCGCCGCCGCCAGCAGCAGGAGCCCTGCGCCCACGATGTCGAGCGCGCGCTTTGCCACGCGATAGCTCACCGCGTTCCCTCCGCGGGATCCCAGCCCGCCGGCGTGCCGCGACGCAGCCAGTCCCACAGGCCCGCCGCGAGCGAGGCGGTCGTCAGCACGTAGTAGCGGGCGACGAGCAGCGGGCGCAGCGGCAGCAGCGGCGCGCAGGCCGCCGCCGCCAGCAGCGCGAGCTGCGCCGCCAGCGTGACCAGATAGATCGTCCCCGACCCGAGCAGGGCGACATTCAGCGCGAGCGCAAGCAGGTGCAAGAAGGGCGTGGCATAGCGCAGCACACGGTGCGACACGATCATCAGCGCATACAGCGGGCCGTAGCCACGCGGCGAGAGCAGCCCGCCCCGCAGGACGATCGGCCAGGCGTGGCTCATCATCCGGCGCTTGCGTTCGAACTCGCCCTCGATCGAGGGGACCATCTTCTCGCTGGCACGCGCGTCGGGCGCATAAACGGCCCGCCAGCCGCGCTTGACCATGTTGAACGGAAACGACAGGTCATGACCCATGATCGGGTCGACGCGCAGGTAGGCCGCGCGCCGCGTGGCGTAGATCGCGCCATTGCCGGCGGTCACCGACGCCAGGCGCGACTCGAGCTCGCGGATCCACATCTCATAGCGCCAGTAGAGGCCCTCCTGATTGGTGCCATCCTGGCCGATGAAGCGGACCTGTCCGCAGACGTAGCCGACGTCCGGATCGGCGAACGGCGCCACCAGCCTGCGCAGCGCGTCGGGCTCGAGCAGGGCGTTCGCGTCGGAGAACGCGACCACCTCTCCTCGCGCCACGTCGACGGCGGCGTCCTGGGCGCGGATCTTGCCGCCGCGATCAAGCTCGAGCACGAGATCGGCTCCGGCGGCGCGCGCGCGCTGCGCGGTGTCATCGGTCGGGCCATCGCAGGCGACGATCAACTGGAGCCGCTCGCGCGGATAGTCGAGCGCGAGCGAATTGGAGATCTTCGCGTCGATCACAGCCGCCTCGTTGTACGCGGCGACCACCAGCGAGACGTCCGGGGGAGTCTCGGCCGAAGCGGTCGACATCGGTCCCACCCGCCGCAGGCGGGCGATCAACACCAGCAGCGCGCCGTAGCCGAGCTGCGCGTACAGCAGCAGCGCAACGGCGGCCCAGAAGATGATCTCGACTGCGGTCATCGGGTCAGATTGTCGCGGAGGCGCGCGGCACGCGCCCTTGCGCAAGGCTCAGTCAGCGATTGATCGTGCGCATGTCCGCGTAGCGCTCACCGGCGACCGACCCCGGTGGAACCGCCGCGCTCAGCCGCTCGCGCTCGTCGGCGCTCAGCTCGATCTCGGTAGCGGCCGCGTTCTGCTCGAGGTAGCTGCGGCGCTTCGTGCCCGGAATCGGCACCACGTCCTCCCCCTGCGCCATCACCCAGGCAAGCGCGAGCTGCCCGGCGGTGACGTCCTTTTCGCGGGCCAGCTCCTCGATGCGGGCCACCAGCTCGCGGTTGGCGCTCAGATTCTCGTCGCTGAAGCGGGGGCTCATACCGCGATAGTCG
>DASZZG010000127.1:0-3429 GCA_035543355.1 Solirubrobacteraceae bacterium
CTCGCTCCACATCTCCCAGACGCGCTCCTGCTGGCGCTCGGACAGTCCACAACTGATCATCATCTCCACCACCTCGACTCGCCGGGCAGCCAAGCAAGCCGCCCGGATGTTCAGATGGTGCGTCGATCAATTGAGACCGCCTGGGAAACCGGCATGGAGCGGCTCGCTAGTGCTTAATCTCGCAAGCAGAAGTGCCGTCGCGCCTGTCCTGCGCGCGGCAACGCCGAGCATCGGCGCGCTGCTGTCGATACCGAACGCGGTGCTCTTGTCGAATTCCAGCTCGCTCACCCGCTCATCGCACGGGAGCTCGACGTGCACGACGGCTGGGCCCTTGCCCGCGCGCACCGTCCGGGGTAGCCTCCCGCTCACGGGAATCGAGATTTCATCGGCAGCACTGGACGAGGAGTTCGTCCGCGAGTTCGCGGCCGGCTACGCGGCGGCGTGGAACGGCTACGACTCGAGCGCGATGGCGGGCCTCGTAACGGAGGATGTGGAATGGCACGACCCCGCGCTGCCCGCGCCGGCGCGAGGCCTCGCCGAAGTACAGGCATTCATGGAGACGAGCTGGCGTGCCTTCCCCGACCTGCGCTTCTCGCAGCCCGATCCGCCGCACATCTCTACCAGCGGCAATCTCGTCGCCTGGGCGTGGCGGATGGAGGGCACGATGCGCGGCCCGATCGAGCCGCCGGGCTTTGCTCCGACGGGGCGAAGGATGACCGTCGACGGGGTCGACCTGTGGCAACTGCGCGACGGCCGGATCGCGCACTACCGCGCGTTCTACGACATGACCGATCTGGCACGCCAGCTCGGCATCATGCCGCCGCCCGGGAGCGGCGCCGAGCGGGCAACCGTCGGGCTCCAGCGCTTGCAAGCACGCCTGCAGCGACGCGGGCGGTGAGCGAGCGGGCAGGCTTTGATGCGGCGATCGTCGGCGCCAGCACGGCCGGCTGCACCGCGGCGCGGCTGCTCGCGCTGGCGGGCGCGCGCGTCGCGCTGATCGAGCGCAGGCCGGCGCTCGATGCATACAAGACCGTCTGCACGCATTACATCCAGTCCTCCGCGGCGCCGGTGGTCCAGCGGCTGGGGCTGGCCAAGCTGATCGAGGCGCGCGGGGCGAACCGAAACGCGATCGAGCTGTGGACGCCCTATTCCGGTTGGATCCGGCCGCCCGGGGGCGCGCCGCAGGGTTACAGCGTGACGCGGCGCACGCTCGATCCCCTGCTGCGAGGGTTGGCCGCGGACACGCCGGGTGTCGAGTACCTCCCCGGCTGGAGCGCCGTTGGGCTGCTCGGCGACGGCCGTCCGGCCGGCGTTGAGGTCGAGGACCGGCGCCACGTCCGCCGGCGCATCTCGGCGCGACTCGTCGTTGGTGCCGACGGCCGCGATTCGGCCGTTGCGCGCATGGCCGGCATCCGCGGCCGCGTACGTCCGCACAAGCGCTTCTTCTACTGGGCCTACTGGCGCGGCGTGCGGCCCGACGACGGACTCTCGCGGATGTGGCTGATGGAGCCCGACTGCGCCTACACGTTCCCCAACGAGGACGGGCTCACCGCCGTCCTCGCCGCACCGCACAAGGACCGCCTGCCCGAGTGGCGCGCCGATCTCGACGGCAGCTACGCCCGCCTCATCGCCGGCCTCCCGGACGCTCCCGACCTCTCCGCCGCGGAGCGCGACTCCAAGCTGCTCGGCAAGCTCGAGCTGCCCAACATCGCACGTCCCGCATCGCGCCCCGGTGTGGCGCTGGTCGGCGACGCGGCGCTCGCGAGCGACCCGCTCTGGGGGGTCGGGTGCGGCTGGGCGTTCCAGAGCGCGGCCTGGCTAGCCGACGCGGCCGGCCCGGCGCTCAGCGGGGGCGACCTCGACGCCGCGCTCGAGCGCTACCGGCGTGTCCACCGGCGCCGGCTGGGCCCACACCACTTCCTTATCGCCGACCTCGCATCGGCACGGCCGGCCAACCCAGTGGAGCGACTCCTATACCGCGCGGCAGCGCGGGACCCGTGGGTCGCGAGCCGCTTCGAGGAGGTCGGCAGCCGACGGCGGAGTCCCGCGCGAATGTTGGCGCCGGGCGTGCTCGCGCGCATGGTGCGCAGCGGCGTACGGTCGTAGCGCCACCCGCGGCCCGCGCCAGGCGAAATCGTTGGTTCCAGCGCGTCGTCGCGCGTCACGCTCCTGAGCGCGCCATCCGGGGCCGCGACCAGATGTCGCCGCACTCGGCGCAGATGCGCTCGGGGATGACTCCGGCGCGCATCAGCAGGCCGAAGATCTGGCAGCCGAGGCAGTAGGCGAAGATCGACTCGAGTCCCGCGGCGACGACGAGCGCGGCGAGCAGCACGGTCCCGGCCGTGTGCAGTCCGAAGCCCAGGCTGAGCACGGCGGCGGTGGTCGTGATCACCGCGCCCATTCCCTGCGCGAAGCGCTTCGGCGGACCCGAGACGTCCTTCGGCGGACCGAGTCGCGGTGCGATCACCCGCGAGGCGAGGCGGCCGAGGGGACTCAGCGTCGGCCCCGTGAGCACTCGTGCGATGAAGCCGTAGGCGAGCGGGATCAGCAGCCAGTGCCAGCCCGTTGCGAGAGTGAGCAGGGCGATCGCCATCACCACGGCGGCGACGACTCGCGCCGCCTTCTCGTTGACTGGATTGGGGAACGAGAGCAGTTTGCTCATGTCCTAAGGATAGCGGGTCATTGCGCAGACAACTATCGCTCGACAGGGTCTGTCCGCCAGCGGCCTGGCCCCGCATTTCGGGGCGCGCCGGCTTTCCCTATCATGGGCTGCCGCCGCGCGACACCGCGTGGCGTTTCCTTGTGCCGTGAAGACCTACGTAGCCAAACCATCCGACCGCGAGCGCTCCTGGCTGCTTGTCGACGCCTCGGGCAAGACGCTGGGCCGACTTGCGACGCAACTGGCGGATGCACTCCGCGGCAAGCGCAAGCCGACCTACACGCCGCACATCGATGTCGGAGATTTCGTCATCGTCGTGAATGCCGAGAAGATCCGCGTAACAGGCGACAAGCTCAACGGCAAGCGTTACTACCGTCACTCGGGGTATCCGGGCGGCCTGCGTTCCCGGACGCTGGCGGAAATGCTGGCTCGCCGGCCCGAAGAGGTAATAAGGATCGCCGTCAAGGGGATGCTTCCGCGCAATCGCCTCGCCCGCAAGCAGTTGACCAAGCTCAAGGTCTACGCGGGCCCTGAACATCCACACGCTGCCCAGCAGCCGAAGGCGATCGAGATCGAGACTTGATGACGGCAAAAGACACCAAGCACGAGCAGGGCGAGGGAGACGAGCCGAAGCCCTCCGAGACGCCGGCGGAGGAGCCGGTTGCGGAGGAGCCGGTCGCGGAGGAGCCGGTTGCGGAGGAGCCGGTTGCGGAGGAGCCGGTTGCGGAGGAGCCCGTCGTGGAAGAGCCGGTTGCGGAGGAGCCCGTTGC
>DASZZG010000128.1:0-6100 GCA_035543355.1 Solirubrobacteraceae bacterium
CCCGACGCGTTCCATTCCGGCATCACGACGATGATCGGCGGCGGCACGGGCCCGGCGACAGGGACGAAGGCCACCACGTGCACGCCCGGCGCGTGGAACATCCGCCGCATGTACGAAGCGGTGGAAGCGTTTCCGCTCAACTTCGGTTTTCTCGGGAAAGGCAACGCCTCCGGTCCCGAGGCGCTGCGCGAACAGGTGCGCGCCGGCGCGATCGGCCTCAAGCTGCACGAGGACTGGGGCACGACGCCGGCGGCGATCAATCAATGCCTGACGATCGCCGACGAGTTCGACGTGCAGGTGGCGATCCACACCGACACGCTGAACGAGACCGGCTTCGTCGAGGACACGATCGCCGCGATCGGCGGACGCACGATCCACACCTATCACACCGAAGGCGCCGGCGGCGGTCACGCGCCCGACATCATTCGCCTGTGCGGCGAGCCGAACGTCCTCCCCTCGTCCACCAACCCGACGATGCCGTTTACGAGGAATACGCTGGACGAGCACCTCGACATGCTGATGGTCTGCCATCACCTGTCGCCGCGGGTCGCGGAGGACCTCGCGTTCGCCGAGAGCCGCATCCGCGCGAGCACGATGGCCGCCGAGGACATCCTGCACGATCGCGGCGCGATCTCGATCATCGGCTCGGACTCCCAGGCGATGGGCCGAGTGGGGGAGACGATCGTCCGCACATGGCAGACGGCGCACGCGATGAAGGCCCGCTTCGGCGCGCTGAAAGGCGATGGCGCGGCCGACAACGCGCGTGCCCGTCGCTACGTCGCCAAGTACACGATCTGTCCGGCGGTCGCCCACGGGATCGCGGCGGACGTCGGCTCGGTGGAAGTCGGCAAGCTCGCCGATCTGGTGCTGTGGGACCCGCGGTTCTTCGGCGTGCGTCCGGAAGTGGTGGTCAAGGGTGGCGCGATCGCGTGGGCCCAGATGGGAGATCCCAACGCGTCGATCCCGACCCCGCAGCCGGTCTTCGGTAGGCCGATGTTCGCCGGCAGCGGGCGCGGCGCGGCTGAGGCCTCGCTTGCCTGGGTCGCGCCGGCCGCGCTCGAGGACGGGATCGTCGAGCGGCTCGCGCTGCGCCGCGAGCTTCGCCCCGTTGACGACACCCGTTCGCTCGCCAAGCAGGATCTGCCCGAGAACGACGCACTGCCAGAGATTCGCGTGGAGCCCGACACGTTTCGCGTCTGGATCGACGGGGAGGCCGTGGAGCCCGACCCTCCGAGCGAGCTGCCGATGGCGCAGCGCTATGCGCTCTTCTAGCGCCGCGCTGATGCTGCTGTCGGACGGGCGCCTGCCGACGGGCGGCTACGCGCACTCGGGCGGATTGGAGGCTGCGGTCGCGGCGGCCGCGAGCGTTGGCGACGTCCCCGATTTCATCGCCGGCCGGCTCGAGGGAGTGGCGCGCGCGGAGGCCGCGCTTGCCGTCGCTGCGCGCCGCGCCGCCGCGGCCGGCGAGCTGGACGAGCTGATCGCGCTCGACGCCGAGGCGCTGGCGCGCTGTCCGTCTCCGCCCTTGCGCGCCGCCGGCCGGCGGCTGGGCTCGCAGTTGCTGCGCACCGCCACGACGCTCTGGCCGCGCGACGCGGTGCTCGCAGCCTACCGCGAGCGCAGCGGGCTGACGCCACGCCCGGTCGCCTTCGGGGTCGTCGCCGCAGCCGCCGGGCTCGATGACCTCGAGGCTGCGAGCGTCTACCTGTACGAGGATGCGGCGTCGGTGTCCGCGGCCGCGGTCCGGCTGTTGCCGGTCGATGGCGCCGACGCCGCACGCTGGCTACTCGACGCCGCGCCCCGGATCGAGTCGCACGCGCGCGCCGCCGCCGAGCTGCGCGTCCCCGCGTCCGAGCTGCCCGCGGGCTTCGCTCCGCTGATCGAGCTGGGCGCGCTCGACCACGACAATCGCGAGGGGAAGCTCTTTGCCACCTGAACGTGCAATCAGAATCGGCATCGGTGGGCCTGTCGGCTCGGGCAAGAGCTCGCTCGTCGCCGCGCTCTGCCGCGCGCTGCGCGACGAGTTCGAGCTGGGAGTCGTGACCAACGACATCTACACGACCGAGGACGCCGAGTTCCTTCGCCGCGAGGGCGTGATCGACTCCCACCGGATCGTCGCCGTCCAGACCGGCTGCTGTCCTCACACGGCGATTCGCGACGATGTCACGACCAACGTCGAGGCGGTGACGGAGCTCGAGCGCACCGTCACGGACGCTCGACTCGAGCTCGTGTTGATCGAGAGTGGGGGCGACAACCTGACGGCGGTCTTCAGCCCGGCGCTGGCCGACAGCCAGATCTTCGTGCTCGACGTCGCCGGCGGCGACGATGTGCCCCGCAAGGGCGGCCCGGGGATCGTGCGCTCGGATCTGCTCGTGATCAACAAGGTCGACCTGGCGCCCCACGTCCGCGCCGACATCGGGCGGATGCGCGCGGACGCCGAAGAGCGCCGGGAAGGCCGCCCGACGATTGCTTTGTCGCTGGTCGACGATCCGCGCGCCACGACGGTCGCAGACTGGGTGCGCTCGGAGTCGGCGCGCATCCGGCGTGACGGCTTCGCGCCTCCCGGTGCCGGGGCGATCGACGATTCAGACCACGCTCATGGCCATTCCCACCAGCACTGACGACGCCGAGCTAGCCGCGCCGCCCGGGGCGCAGCGGGGCAGCGTCAGCTTGCGCGTGGAACTCCGCGACGGGCGCTCGGTGGTCACGCACTGCGCCGGCGCGGTTCCGCTGGCGCCGCGCATGCTGTCGAACGCGCCTCCGGGATGGGCGAGTGTCGCGCTGGTTCAGACGGCCGCGGGGCCGCTCGGCGGCGACCGGCTGGAGATAGAGGTGGAAATCGGCCCGGGGGCGCGCCTCGAGCTGCGACCGCTGGCGGCGACGATCGCGTACCCCGCCCGCGTTCCGGCGCGCCAGCGGGCACGCTGCCTCGTCGCGTCGGGTGGCCGGCTCGCCTGGCTTGGCCGGCCGGTGGTCCTCGCCGCGGGCTGCCGTTTTGAGACCGCCGTCGACATGCGGCTCGAGTCCGGCGGGGCGGCGGTGCTGCGAGAGACGGTCGTCCTCGGCCGGCATGGGGAGTCGGCGGGCAGCTACGAGAGCGGCCTCTCAGCGACGCTCGGTGGCGAGCCGCTGCTGCGCGACAGGGTGGCGCTGCACGCGGGCGATGCTGCGACCAGGTCGCTCGCGGTCCTCGGCGGCCGACGCGCCTACGGCTCGGTCGCACTGCTCGGCCTGGACGCGGCGTCGCCCGGCCAGTTCGAACTGGCGGGCCGCGGCCGCCTCACACGCGCTGTCGCGGACGACGCCGCCGAGCTCGACGCCCGGCTGGCGCCGGCCGAAGCGGCATATCTCGCCGCGCTGGCCGCGGGACTCGAGCCTAGGCAGTAGCCGCGCGCTCGCCGCGACGAGCTGCCGCGCGCTCGCGTAGCTGTTCGTGCTCGACCTGGCGCTTGAGCTGCTGCAACGAGCGGCGCAGATGACCACTCACCATCGGCTTGGCCGCCTGCTCGGACAGCCAGCCGAAGATGCCCGAGCCGGCGACGCCGGCCGACAGCCTCAACTCGACGCGTGTGCGCCCGTTCGGCAGCTCGCGCAGGCGCCAGCGTCCGCGCTGGTCGATCCCCGTCACCGATGTCCAGGCGAGATCGCGCGGCGGGTTGGACTCGACCACCTCGATCAGCCCGCCGATCTCCGCAGACCCGACACGGATCAGCATCTTGTAGCGCGCGCCGAGGCCTTGCGGCTTGGGCGAGACGACCTCCCAGCGGGTGATCCCGGACATGAAGTGCAGGTAGCGAGACGGGTCCGCGACGTAGCGCCAGACGATCTCCGGCGGTGCATTGCACTCGATCTGCGCTACGGCTCTCATCCGAGCAGCGGTAGGCGTCGTTCGCTCGCCAGCGCGTCGAGCGTCTCCTGCATCTGGCGCAGGACGTGCTCGTAGGCTTCGTCCACGTCGGGATCCGGACCGAACTCCTCGCGCAGGCGAATCGGCGGCAGCGCCTCGACGACGATCTTGGCCGGCAGCGGGATGTGGCCGAGCATGTCGCCGATGTTCAGCCCCCAGGGCAGCGCCAGCGAGATCGGCAGCACCTTCATACGAAACAGCTTGTCGATCCGCAGCAGTCGCGACAGGCTCTCGCCGCGTGAGAGGAAGAGCGCCGTCTCCTGGCCGCCGATCGAGACCACCGGAACGACCGGGACGTCGTGCTGGAGCGCCAGGCGCAGGAAACCCTTGCGCCCGTCGAAGTCGACCTTGTGGCGCTCCCACGTCGGGCGATGAACCTCGTAGTCGCCTCCCGGGTACACCAGCAGCGCGGCGCCCGACTCGAGCGCCTTGGCGGCGTTGGAGGGGGAGGCCGCGACCGTGCCGAACTTGCGCAGGAAGGAGAGCCCGGGCATCGAGAGCACGAGGTTGTGCGCCAGCTGGTAGAACGGCCGCTCGACGCCGAAGTAGGCGCAGAAGGCGAGCGTGAAGACGATCGTGTCGGGCGTGAGGTTGCCGCCCGAGTGGTTGCCCACGAGCAGCACCGGGCCCTCCTCGGGGATGTTGCCCAGGCCACGAACCTCGGCGCGGAAATACAGCGACGAGAGCAGCCACTGCCGCGGGAGCGTCTCGCGGATGTAGTCGGGGTCGCGCTCGTCGAGGTCGGCCGGGGGAATCCGCCGCGAGACCTGGCTCGTTACCTGGTCGAGAACGCGTTGCAGCAGCCCGGCGCGGCTCTCGTCCTTGGGCTCGGAGTGACCGTTGCGCGCCGCTTGATCGGCGATTGTGTCTGCGCTCACGTGCCGAGTGTAGCTACGCGGCGATCCTCGACCGATGCTCGCCGCCGAGCGCATCGACGCGAGCGAAGAATCGCTGCAGCAATCCGTTGGTCTGCTCGGGGCGCTCGATCTGTGGAGCGTGGCCGCAGGAGTCGAGCACGATCTGCTCGGCTGTGGGCAGCCACTCTGCGACGTGGCGCTGGAAGCCGGCGGGCACGAGGCTGTCGTCCGACGACCAGACGAACAGCGCTGGCGCCTCCAGCTCGGCCAGCCGCGGGTAGAACCCCTGCTTGCCGAACGGCCGGTCGAGGTAGACATTGCGCGCGGCGGCCAGGAACGCGAGGCGCGCGCCGGCCGACGCGTAGATTCGCTGGAACTCGTCGACGGCGATGTCGGCGACGCTCGGATCGACGAGATCGCGGTCGGCGAACAGCCCCCAGAACTGCTTTTCCACGGTACGCCGGGCGAAGCGGTGCGGCAGCAGCCCGAACTCGGGCCGCAGCAGACGCACGATCGGGTGATATCCGTGGCGGATCCAGGCGACCGCCGGGCACAGCAAGCCGACGCCGCGGACCCGCTCGGGGTTGCGCAGCGCGAGCTCGAGCGCCACGCGTCCGCCGAGCGAGTTGCCGACGAGGTGGGCGCGCTCGACGCCCATCTCGTCCATCGCGCCGAGCACGCTGGTGGCGAAGAAGCGCGCGTCGTAAGACGCGGTTGCCGGCTTCGACGACGAGCCGAAGCCCGGCAGATCGATCGCATGCACGCGGTAGCGCTGGCTCAGCGCGGCCGCGGTATCGAAGAAGGACGCCTTGGTGGCGCCGAGCCCGTGCATCAGCAGCAGGTCGGGGCCGTGGCCCATCGTCAGCGTGGAGATCGACATCCGCCCGACGCGCACGTCGTGGATCCGCTGCAGCGGCTGGCGGCCGTTGGGCAGCCGGAACAGCCCCTCGAAGGCGATCGCCAGATCGAGCTTTCCCCGCGCGTAAAGTCGCCGCTGGGAGAACGCCTCGAGCCCCGACAGGTCCCCCCGCCGCAGCTGCATCCAGGTGATCGCGTCGGTGCCGATGACCACGTCCGGTCGCCGGCTTGTGACGCCACGGCGCACGCGCGCGCCGTGGCTGGTAGCGCGCACCTCCCAGGTGTGGCCGATGTCCGCCAAGCGGACGTGGTACGTGGCATCGAATCCGGCGTCGGCGCCCAGGTACCGATCGGGGAGCGAGGCGAAGGCCTCCTCGACGAGCGCAAGCAGACGTGCCTGTCTTGGCAGCGCGGGCAAGGTGCGGGAGCGTATCCGCTCGGACGGCCGCCTCGGGTGCCCGCGCCGGTAAGGTTGCGC
>DASZZG010000129.1:0-2975 GCA_035543355.1 Solirubrobacteraceae bacterium
GCTTGTCGATCACATCGAAGGCGGTCCCGAGTCGCGCTGGCTTCAAGCGGCCCGGGTGACGACCGCCGCGCCACGCCCTGTCACCCATTCGGCCTCTCCACGCTCGTAGGGGGCGCATCGTTGCGATGAGCGTCGGCGGCGGCGCAGGGATGCCCAGTCAGGGCAGGTCGGGCGGAGGGGGAAGGTTGAGTCCGCGCGCTCGCAGCTGAGCGTCCATCCATTCGATGAGTCCGGGCCAGACTTCGAGGTCGGAATCGTCTTATAGCTGCACCATCCGCTCTCCGAACGCCTTGGAGTAGGCCTTGCGTGGATTGGCGGCCGCCTCTTTCGCCGCGTCTAGGCTTCCCCGCGGGGCCAGCCACTCGCTTTCGAAGGGCTCCTTACTGCGATCGCGGATGATGTCGTAGTCGGAGTCGTAGTGCAGGACGCCGACATCGTGCTGAGCCGCGAGCGCTGCGATCAGCAGGTCGCCGGTCTTCACGCGCTGGCCGGTGGGCGCACTCGTCGCCATCTGCTGCTGCATTCGCACCGCGATCTCCGCGGTGTCATGGTCCGGCCAGCGCCAATCGAAGCCGTTGTCCAGGTCCGCTCGAAGTCTCCGGTAGTCGGCACTGCTGATGGCGTTGTGTAGTAACTCCACCGCGAAGACCGGGTGACAGAGAAGATCGTCGTCGTTGAGCAGCGCTTTCCAGCGACCGCGCGCGTCTGGGTGTCCGCCGTGCACCCAAGCGGACAGGTCCAGCAGGTACAGCGCCATCAGCGCCTTTACTCGCCGAGCTCGTGCTGCCAGTCGGCCTCGCGTGCGGCGAGCATCGCCCGCGCTGCGTCTGGCGTGATGGCCCGCGTGCGGTCCAGCAACCGCTTCTTGGCGGCGGCACGACCATCATCGTCGCCGTCCGCCTTCGCGAGGGCTTGCTCGGCGACCTCCGTCAAGGCAAGCAGGAGGTCGGCTCGGGAGTCCGCGCGCTCGGGGAATCGCGTTGCCGCCAGTTCCAGGCGCCGGGCAACGACCGGGGTCTCAGTGAGGGTTACGCGTGGACGCTTGGTGGGCATCATCGGAAGTGTAGCACCAAGGTGCGACACCGCAAGTTCATGTCCGTGGCCGTGGATCATGCCGCCTACCCAGGGCGCGAGGGGAGGTGTAGGGTCGGCGGTGATGGAGTTAGAGGTGCGCAGCGACGTGCCCTACGCGTGCATGGGCGGAGCGTGCGGCACCTGCCGCGCCAAGCTGCTCGAAGGCGCCGTCGAGATGGACCACAACTACGCACTCGGCCAGGACGACGTCGACAGCGGGTACGTCCTCACGTGCCAGTCGCACCCGACGAGCCCAAAGGTCGCCGTCGACTACGACGCATAGGAGCAGGGGGGCCTACGCGAGCTCGTCTGCGTGCACGAGCGCGGCGCGATCAATCTCGGCGATCGAGCGGCAACCCGCCAGGCCCATCGTCAGGTCGAAGTCCGCGACGAAGTTCGCCAGCACCTCGCGCACGCCCTCCTCGCCGGCGATCGCCAGACCGTAGGCGTAGGGCCTGCCGATGCAGACGGCGCCGGCGCCGAGGGCCAGCGCCTTGAACGCGTCGGCGCCGCCGCGGATGCCGCTGTCGATCAGCACCGGCACCTCACCGCCGACCGCGGCGACCGCGCCCGGTAGCGCCTCGATCGCGCCGATCGCGCCGTCCACCTGACGGCCGCCGTGGTTGGACACGACCAGGCCGTCCATTCCGGCCTCCACGGCACGGCGCGCATCATCGGCGTGTAGCACTCCCTTGAGCAGAATCGGCAGCCGCGTGCGCTCGCGCAGGAAACCGAGGTCGTCCCAGGTCAGCGACGGCCGCGAGTAGATCGAGACGAAGCGCTCCACCGCGGCGCGCGGGCGGCCGGAGCGCAGCGAGCGCAGGAAGGAGTCGGGATAGGCGCGCACGAGCTCGAGCAGCGTGCCGAGCGCAGCGAGCGTCGGGCGCGGCGCGGCGCCCGCGGAACGTGCGCCCGGCGGCTCGTCCAGCAGGCGCTGGAACACCGGGTCGCTCGTGTACTGCGCGATTCCCTTGCCGCGCAGGAAGGGTAGATAGGAGACGTCGAGATCGCGCGTGCGCCAGCCCAGGATCGTCGTGTCGAGCGTCACGACGATCGCCTCGCAACCGCAGCGCTCGGCGCGCGACACGAAGCTCTCCACGAGGTCGTTCGAGGTGCTCCAGTAGAGCTGGAACCAGCGCGAGCTGTCGCCCATCTCCGCCGCGATCCGCTCCATCGGGGTGGACGCCTGGCTGGAGATGATCATCGGCACGCCCTCGGTTGCCGCCGCGCGCGCCACGGCGCGATCGGCCTCGCGGTGGACCATCTCGAGGACGCCGATCGGCGCGGTCAGGAACGGCGAGCGAAGCTTGCGACCGAACAGCTCGATCCCCGTGTCGCGCTGTGACACATCGCGCAGAACGCGCGGCACTATCCGCCAGCGGTCGAAGCCCGAGCGGTTGTTGTCAATCGTTCGCTCGTGACCCGCGCCGCCGGCGATGTACGCGAACGCCTCGCGCGACATCGACGCGCGCGCCCGCCCTTCCTGCTCGGCGGCGTCGAGCGGGACACGAGGCTTGCGCCCGCCGACCCCCGCCAGGTAGACGGAGGCCTGACGTTCCTGCCCGTTCAGCGTGGAGTCCGCACGGTCCGAAGAGCCATAGGTCGCGCAGTCTCACAGATCACCGCGGCAGCGGCTAGCACTTCTTCTTGCGCTTCGCCTTCGTCGTCTTCTTCGAGCGGGACTTCTTCGAGCGGGACTTCTTCGAGCAACGCTTCCCCGTGCGCTTCTGGCCGGTGCGCGTGGGCGTCGTAATCGCCGGACCACCCGAGGCCAGCGCGGCCAGCGCGCGGTCGATCGCGGCGGGACAGTTGCCCGCGTACGGGAGCGTGTTCGGCGTCAGCATCTGCTTGGCCGCCTCCAACGTCGCCTTCGAATACTGCTGCGTGAGCGATCCGTTGGT
>DASZZG010000130.1:0-4451 GCA_035543355.1 Solirubrobacteraceae bacterium
GGCAGCGCCGCCGAGCTGGCCACCCGGCCGGCGGCGGCGTTCGTCGCCGATTTCACCGGCTCGAGCGTGCTGCACGGCGACGCGCAGGCGGGCGCCGACGGCCTGACCGCCGTGCGGCTCGACGGCGGAGGGACCGTCGTCTCCTCGGACCGCGCTCGCGGCGAGGTCGCCGCGACCGTCCAGGCTTGGGAGATCACGCTGCACCCCGACGGCGATCCGCTTGCCGCGGCCGCGAGCGCGCTCAACACGTTGCGGGCGGAGATCGTCGCCGTCACCCCGCTCGGCAACCGCGTCCGCGTGGGGCTGGCGCTGCCGCAGCCGCTCACCGTCGAGGTGACGGAGGCGGCGAGCAAGCGCCTCGCGCTGAAGCCCGGAGCGTCGGTGATCGCCGCATGGAAGGCGACCGCGACGAGGCTCGTCCCACGCTGATGCGACGATTGCCGCGCTGATGGACGATCACGTGCGCATTGGCGCCGCGGCCGCGGCACTCGGAGTCAGCACCGACACGCTGCGCCGCTGGGAACGTGCAGGTCGCGTCAGCTTCGTGCGCCACGGCGGCCAGCGTCATATCGCCTCGTCCGAGCTCGCAAAGCTGTTGCGCGAGCGCGGCGCGGCGGCTCGCACGAGCGCGCGCAACCGCCTCGACGGTGTCGTCATCTCGATCCAGGTGGACGGCGTGATGGCCCAGGTGGATCTGGCTTGCGGTCCCTTTCGCATCGTCTCGTTGATGACGCGCGAGGCGGCCGAGCAGCTCGAGCTGCGACCCGGCAGTCCGGCCAGCGCCGTCGTCAAGTCGACCAACGTGATCGTCGAGCGCGGTGGCTAGTGGGCCGCCCAGAAACATTCCACCCGGGCGACCCACTAGCGGCCCGCTAGCTCGCCGCTAGCAGACTGGCCATCAGCCGCAGCGGCCTATCCGCCTCCGCCGGCCAGGCGTCCACCTCGGACGGCCACCAGGCGTGGCGATCGTGCTCGGCGTCGGGCACCGCCTCGGCTTCGTCGGGCACCCACGCGATGCCGACGAAAAGAACGAGCCCGGAGGGCAGCCGGACGAGCGCCTCGACGCTGACGCGCTCGGGGATCAGCGACCACTCCTCCTCCAGCTCGCGCGTGAGCGTTTCGGCCGGATGCTCGCCGACCTCCACCGCGCCGCCGGCGCCGAGCGCCCAGCGACCCGCCCACGAGGCGACCCAGGGAGCGCGCCTGCCGGCGAGCCAGCTGCCGTCGGCGCGTCGCGTCACGCAGAGCGCCGCCAGCGAGTCGGCGACCTCGCCGTCGAGCAGGCGCAGCGCCCAACGCGCGGGCTGCAGCTCCAGGGCCAGCTCGCCGTCGCGCTGCTCGAAGCTCGCCAGCCGGGCGCTGAGGCCATCGTGCGAAGGCGACCCGCGCTCTTGCAGCCCGGCGATCGCGGCATCGGCGGCGGCGATCGCGCTCGGCCGTGGCTCGAACGCGTCTGCGCGCCAGGTGCAGCGAACGGCCGCCGCCTGCCAGGGGCCGCGCGCGAGGATTCCGGGCTCGGGACTCATTGGGACAAGGCTACGCAGGTACCTTTACGCCGCGTGAACGATCGCAGGCGCAAACATTGGGGCTGGGGCTACGAGGACGAGCAGACCCCGCTCGCTGAGCAGCGCGCCGCGGCGCCGGGTATCGCCGCCCACCTCGGCTTTGGCTCCGGCGAACTGGAGGAGCCGTGCCCGCTCGAGCAGGTCGAGCTTGCCGCGCCGCGCCTGGCGCCCCCGGCGGCGCTCGCCGAGATCTGCTCGAGCGAGGACTACGACCGCGCGCTGCACTCCTACGGCCGCGCTTACCGCGACATCGTGCGCGCCTTCCGCGGGCGTTTCGACCATCCGCCCGACGTCGTCGCGCACCCGCGCGACGAGCGAGAGGTCGAGGCCGTGCTCGAGTGGTGCGACGACGCCGGCGCCGCGCTGATCCCGTTTGGCGGCGGCACCAGCGTCGTCGGAGGGGTGGAGCCGCGCGTTTCCGAGCGCTACGCAGGGACGGTCTCGCTGGACCTCAAGGCGCTCGACCGCGTGCTCGAGGTCGACTCGGTGTCGCGCGCGGCGCGCATCCAGGCGGGCGCCCTGGGCCCTCAGCTCGAAACTCAACTCGCGGGGCAGGGCCTCACCCTGCGCCACTTCCCGCAGTCGTTTCAGTTCTCGACGCTCGGGGGCTGGATCGCCACGCGCGCGGGCGGTCACTTCGCGACGCTCTACACCCACATCGATGACCTCGTCGAGTCGATCCGGGCGATCTCGCCGGCGGGCGCATGGGAGTCCTTCCGCCTGCCCGGCTCGGGCGCCGGACCCAGCCCGGATCGCATGCTGCTGGGCTCGGAGGGAACGCTCGGTGTGATCACCGAGGCCTGGGTGCGACTCCAGGACAAGCCCGTCCACCGGCGATCGACCGGCGTCTCTTTCGCGGACTTCTTCGCCGGCGCCGAGGCCGTGCGGGCGCTCGCGCAGACGAAGCTCTATCCGACCAACTGCCGCTTGATCGACGCCGCCGAGGCCGCGCTCACCGGAGCCGGTGACGGTGAGCACGCCCTGCTCGTGCTCGGCTTCGAGTCGGCCGACCATCCGGTCGACGAACCGATGGCGCTCGCGCTCGCCATCTGCGCCGAGCACGGCGGGACCTGGACCGAACGCACGGGCGGCGACTCGGCGGATGGCGGCGCCGTCTCGAGCTGGCGCGACGCGTTCCTGCGAGCGCCTTACATACGTGACACGTTCATCGCGATGGGGGTGCTCTCGGACACGTTCGAGACGGCGATCACCTGGGACCGCTTCGAGGACTTCGTCGCCACCGCGCGGGCGGCGGCGGAGGAGGGCCTGCGGGCGCACGCGGGCGGCGCCGGGACCGTCACCTGCCGGCTCACGCACGTGTATCCCGACGGAGCGGCGCCCTACTTCACGGTGATGGCCCCGGCCGAGCGCGGCGGTGAGCTCGAGCAGTGGGACGCGATCAAGCAGCTCGTATCCGACGCGGTCAACGGCGCGGGCGGGACGATCACCCACCACCACGCGGTCGGTCGCGACCATCGGCCGTGGTATGACCGCCAGCGCCCCGACCCGTTTGCGCTAGCGCTGCGCGGAGCGAAGGCGACGCTCGATCCGAAGGCGATCCTCAACCCCGGCGTTCTGATCGATCCGTGAGCGGGCCTCGGCCAGCGCGCGCGAGCCGCTTCACCTAGCCAGATGCGGATCGCGATCCTCGGACCGGGCGGCGTCGGCGGCTTCCTCGCGGCCGCGCTCGAGCGCTCCGGGTCGGCGGTCACATTGATCGCCCGGGACGAGACCGCGGCCGTGCTGGCCCAGCGGGGACTGCGCGTGCGCAGCGTCGCCCTCGACGCCGAGTTCCAGGCGAGCCCGCGCGTCGCGACGAAGCTGTCAGAACCGACCGACGTCCTGATCATCGCGACCAAGGCGATCGGCCTGGACGCCGCGCTCGAGCGGATCGAACGCCAGCCCGCGCTGGTGGTCCCGCTGCTCAACGGCGTCGAGCACGTCGCGGCGTTGCGCGAGCGTTTCGGCACGAGCGCGATCGCCGCGTCGATCCGGATCGAGTCGGACCGCCCCGAGATCGGCCTTATCGAGCAGACGAGCCGCTTCCTGCGGATCGAGCTCGCCTCCGACGACCCTGGCCCCCGGCCCCTGCTCGAGCCGCTGGCGGAGTCGCTGCGCGCGGCGGGCGTCGACACCGCGCTGCGCGACTCCGAAGCCCAGGTGCTGTGGTCGAAGCTCGTCCGGCTCAACGCGCTCGCCTGCACCACCAGCGCGATCGACCGGCCGATCGGGTTCATCCGCTCAGATCCCGAGTGGCGCGAGCAACTCGAGCGCTGCGTGCGTGAGACCGTCGCCGTGGGCATCGCCGAGGGCGTGCGGCTCGACGCCGACGTCGTGATGGCGGAGCTCGACGCCACCCACGACTCGCTCATGTCGTCGATGCAGCGCGACATCGCCGCCGGGCGCGAGCCCGAGCTCGACGCGATCCCCGGCGCCGTGCTGCGCGCGGCGGCGCGCCACGGCCTCGAGTGCCCGACTGTCGCCGCGCTGTACGACGCGGTCGCGGCCCGCGCCGGGCTTCCTCGCCGCTGATAGCGTCCGTCGTACAACGACTCGGAGGAGAGAGTATGGCCATCGGGATGTATTTCCACCCAGCTTCGTTCAGCGCTGAGCAGTACGACGCGGTAGACAAGCGCCTCCAGGATGCTGGCGCCCGTAACCCGCCGGGCCGTACCCACCACTGCTGCTTCGGCAGCGGCGACAAGCTCCAAGTGTTCGACGTCTGGGAGTCCCAGGAAGACTTCGACCGCTTCGGCGCAACGCTGATGCCGATTCTCGCGGAGATCGGCGTCGATGCCGGACAGCCGATGGTCGAGCCGATACACAGCGTAATCGTCGGCTGAACGGCCGGGTCGCGGCTACGATCCGCCTGTGGCGTCACTCCAA
>DASZZG010000131.1:0-9888 GCA_035543355.1 Solirubrobacteraceae bacterium
AGCAAGGACATCGTCACCGGCAAGGGCCCGGCGGCGAAGGCGGGCGACACCGTCACGGTCCAGTACGTCGGCGTCTCGTTCAAGACGGGCAAGCAGTTCGACGCGTCGTGGGACCGCGGTCAGCCGTTTGACTTCCAACTTGGCGCCGGGATGGTGATCCCCGGCTGGGACAAGGGCGTCAAGGGGATGCGCGTCGGCGGGCGGCGCGAGCTGATCATCCCCTCGAGGCTCGCCTACGGCGCGCAGGGCCAGCCACCGACGATCGCTCCCAACGAGCCGCTCGTGTTCGTGATCGACCTACAGAAGATCGGCTAGCGAGAACCGCGGCGCCGGCCGCCGGCGGCCGGGAGATGAGAAACGATGGGCGATGCTGGGCTCGAACCAGCGACCTCCGCCTTGTCGAGACGGCGCTCTCCCAGCTGAGCTAATCGCCCGTCGGCGCGCAAGGGTACCAGCGCCCCGGCGCTACGCTAACACGGCCTGGGCGACGTGGCGGAGTGGTTACGCAGCGGCCTGCAAAGCCGTCTACACCGGTTCGATTCCGGTCGTCGCCTCTGATAATCCTCCGTCTGGCCGCGGCTATACTGCGGCGCTGATCGCGCGGCTGTAGCTCAGTTGGCTAGAGCGTCTGCTTGCCATGCAGAAGGTCGAGGGTTCGAGTCCCTTCAGCCGCTTCTAGAAAGCCCCGCAAATGGGGCGACTCCGATTTGCTCGTCTCGGGTCCGGACCCATTGCGTCGTCGATTGGCCGCCCGCGCGGACAACGCCCAGCAGCTGACTGCTGCTCCTCAATCCTTCCATCATGCGCCGAGCCCTCGTCAGCAGCGCCAGAGCATGCTGCAAATCCTGAAAGCGGAAGAATCGGCCGCGCCATCCATCCACGAGGGCGACCGGCCAGGCGCGGCCGGCCCGCGCACGCAGTACTGCTCAGGCCGCGAGTTCCTCCTCGACCCCGAGCTCCTCGCGCATCCAACCGACCTGGGCGAACGGCTCGCCGCGACGGCGGGCGCGTTCGGCGCTGTTCTCGATCCCGCGCAAACAACCTGATGAGCTCGGCGCGGTGCTCGCCGCCGACGGCCTCGCGCGGCGTGCGGCCGCTCAGCTGGGGCTGAGGCTCGTCCAGCCACTTGCGCATCCGCTCCGTCATGAAGCCGCCGAGAAGACGACGCTCCTGGACCGGCGTCAGGCCCGTGGGAGTAGCGGCGGAGCCTCGGGGCGCGGAGCGGCGTTCTTTCAGGCGCTGCTCGATCGCGACAACCTCGCGGTCGGACAGCTCGGCCAGCTCTCCGAAGTCATGCGCGACGATCTCGATCACCCGCTCCAGCCGCTCCGCCGACATTGCCTCAGCGCGCAGCTCCGCTCCCTCCAGCCGCAGGGTGGCGATGGGAACGCTCCCGATATCCCCGATCGAGCCGGCCTCGATTACGACCGCCCCGGGCGGAAGCTCGGGGCGGTTGCCGACGAGCGTGTCGCGAGCGACGGTGATGTCGAGCTCGAGCGGCGCGCCCGGTTCCAAGCCGCCCAGGGCCCGCAGCCTCTCGCGAGCGGCGGCAGGATCACCCACCTCCCAGGTCGCCAGGCCGTGGGCGACGCGATCACCCTCGAGCGTGAAGAAGCTCGGCTCGACTCTCCGGCTCGGGGGCGTGAAGCGCATTAGCTCGAGGGCGTGGCTGCGAAATGCCAGCAACAGGTCGGCCTCGCGTGGATGCTCCTCGCCTCCGCCGGCGGAGCGCTCCAGCTCGGCGAGCAGCTCAGGCTCATCGCCGGGCTCGAAGAACCGGGTCGGACTCCAAAGGCTCGGCGGATCGCCATCCATGACACGGCCGAGAATGATGTCCCAGCGGACGGTCTCGTGGGAGACATTCTGGCTGCGAACGCGAACCCGGGCGCGGTCGACGATGTCCTCCAGCACAAGCCAGGTGCCCGGCTCGACAGCGAGCACCCGGTGCAGGCCGAGCCTGGCGCCCGCGATTCGCGAGGCCACCGCCCGCTCATCCTCGGCCAGATCGGGGAGGGCCGCGTAGCGCTGAGCCGGCGTCCCTCCGTCCGAAAGCTCGCGGTCGTTGTGAAACCAGGTCGCGAAGATCTGGATGTCATCGTCGTCCATCGCCCGGTCCGGCCCGACGAACTCCTCGAGCGCCACGCCGATCTCGTCGCCGAGCGCCCGCGAGGACCAATCCTGACTTCGACAGCCGACCGCCTCGTCAAACCTGGCCGCCTGCGCGGCGCGCTCGTCCCGGGCAAGGCAGCAGCGCTTGTACTTGCGCCCGCTCCTGCACGGGCAAGCGCTGTTCCGCGAAACCGAGAGCCTCATCGGCGCGCACGCTAATGGCGGTCTCGGACGGCTCAGGAACCCGATCAAACGCGGCGCCGCGACCGCCTGCCAGGCACCTGGCAAGGCCCAGGGGAATTCGTATGAGCATGAGCAGAAGCGGGGAGCTCCCGTGAGCGCGCGAGTCAACTTCAAGGAACTCCCCCAGCTGCCCCGCCAAGACCGCGCGATGTCGCGTTGGCCCGGGCGGAGGCCACTCGCCTATGCCGGGCTACGAGATCAGTGGCAGCGTGCGGACGCGAATGCGATCGGGTTCGAATACAACGATGCTGCCCTCGTCGAGGTCATCCTCGATCGCCGCGAGGTTCGCCAGTAGCAGGTGGGTCTGTCGCTCGGGCCGTCGTTCGGTCCCACGGCGATACAGGATGACCGACGGCGAGCGTTCTCTCCGAGTTGCGAGCAGCATCGCGAAATCGGTGTCAGCGGATACCAGCACGCGTGCCTCACGCTGTGCGCGCTCGAACGCCGTCGCTGGCTGCCTGGAGTCCGTAGTCGCGGACGTGCGCAGCGTCGTGGCCGGCGGCTGTGAGCGCGTCGGCGACGATCGGAGAGAGCACGTTGTCGATCAGGAACCTCAACCGGCGAGCGGAAGCTCGCGCTCCCGGACCGCCTCGGCCGCGTAATGCAGCGCCTCGGCGATGTCCTCGGCTTCCAGGTCCGGGTAGGCAGCGAGGATCTCATCCTGGCTTAGCCCGTCGGCCACCATCCCGACGACGCTCGCCACGGGTACGCGCAGACCGCGGAGGCAGGGAACGCCGCCCATCTGGTCTGCTCGCACCGTGATCCTCGTGAACGTCATCTGCCTCAGCCTACTGCGCCGGCGTGACGCTTCGCCGCCTGCGGATGTGCCCGCCACTTGGCGACTTCGCACCAGCTCGGTATGCCGCTCAGCGGTGACGACTTGGCGCCACCTACGTGCGACCGCTGAAGGAGACCAGGAAGTTGATCGGCGTGAAGCCGGTCGTGCACTTGTCGATCTGCTGGCCGGCGGAGTTGACGACTAGTACGTCCGCTTGGAAGACGCCGAACCCGGCGCCGCGGCGGACAACGCCGTGGACGTCCGCCTTCGCATTGCCCGTCAGGCCTCCCTCCAGAGCGATCGTGTAGGGCGCCGAGTTCCCCTTGAACACCAGCGTCTTGCGCTTGCGCTTGTAGCGGGCGGGCACATTCTGGAACACGTCCGTGGACGGGTAAATCTTGCCCGACTCGCAGCTGAGCACGTACTGGATGCTGAACAGGCTGAGGCTGCGGAGGTTGTTGCTCACGTCGATCTCGACCGCGCCGCAACCGTTGGACCCGCACTGGTCCGTTGCCCCGGTAAACGCCAGGGCCGCCGAGTGAGCCGTCGGCGCCGCCATGGCGGTCGCCGGCACGAGCAGCGCGCCGGTTGCGCAAACCGCCGAGATCCACAGCCTGGTCGCTCTCATCGTCCCCCCCGTTGGTTGGAAGATCGCGCAGCCCGCAAGGGCGCACGCCGAGCGCGAGTCTATTCGATTTTCGATCGGGCGAGGCGCGTCCGAGAGCTGCGACTGTGCGGCGAGTCGACGGCACCGTCGGTGCGGGAACTCCTCTCCCGCTCAGGTTCTCCGCGTGTAGGCTCACAGCCCGTGCCGACGCCGCCGCCCTTCCCCAAGCCTGGCTCCGCCGCTCTCAAGCTGTTCAACGTATTCACCGGCGGCAATGTCGCGCTCTATCGCCTCAGCGGTGGCAGGCTCGGTGGCAAGGTCTCGGGTGCGCCCGTGCTGCTGCTCGATCACGTCGGCCGCAAGAGCGGCCGGCAGCGCACGACGCCCGTCCTCTACATGCACGACGGCGACGACCTGATCGTCGTCGCGTCGCGCGCCGGCTCCGACGCCAATCCCGCGTGGTGGCTGAATCTCCAGGCGAACCCCGCCACCACTGTCCGGGTCCGCTCGGAGCGCCGCTCGGTCGTCGCGCGTCAGGCGACCCCTGAGGAGAACGAACGGCTGTGGCCGCGCCTCGTCGAGATGTACTCCGACTACGCGGTCTACAAGGAGCGAACGGAGCGCGCGATCCCGGTGATCGTGCTCCGCCCGGCGTAGCGGGTCCGACGATGACGGACTCGCGCATCGCCCTCGTCAGCGGCGCCAACCGGGGCATCGGCCTGGAGATCGCGCGCCAGCTCGCCGCCGCCGGCGGCCATGCCGTCGTGCTCGGCGCGCGCGACGAAGCGGCCGCGCAGGCGGCTGCCGGGAAGATCGGCGGCGACTCGGTGGCGCGTCAGCTAGACGTGACAGACGAGCAGAGCGTGGCGCGGCTCGCGGCATCGCTCGAGCAGGATTTCGGCCGGCTGGACGTTCTCGTCAACAACGCCGGCGTGATGCTGCATGCCGGCGCGCCCGGCCTGGGCACCGATCTCGACGAGGTCCGACAGACCCTCGAGACCAACCTCCTTGGCGCCTGGCGGCTGGCGAACGCGATCGTGCCGTTGATGCAGCGCGGCGGCTGGGGGCGCATCGTCAACATCTCCAGCGGCATGGGCCAGCTTTCCGACATGAATGGCGGCACGGCCGCGTACCGCGTCTCCAAGACCGCGCTCAATGCACTCACGCGCATTCTCGCGGCTGAGCTGGCCGACTCGGGCATCCTCGTGAATTCGGCCTGTCCCGGGTGGGTGCGAACCGACATGGGCTCGGAGTACGCCCGGCTCTCGGTCGAGGAGGGCGCTGACACTCCCGTCTGGCTCGCGACCCTGCCGGACGACGGGCCGACGGGCGGGTTCTTCCGCGCCCGCGAGCCAATCCCGTGGTGACCACAGCCAGCTGAAGCGACGCCTACGGAGCGGCCTCGCCGCCGGGCGCGGACAGTGGCCTCGCCGGACTCGCCTCCGCAGCCACGGAGGCCGGCGCAACGGCGAGCCGCGGATCGCCGCGAAGGTAGATGATCACCCACGCCGCGCCATAGCTGCAAACGATCAGCAGGATCACGCCCGAGTCGTTGCCGAGCGATCCGACGATCCCCGCACCGGCAGCGCCGGCGAGCGCGGCGCGCCATGCCGCCGATTCCCTGACCGGCGCGAGCACGCGGTCGCGGTACTTGATCGCAAACGCGATCCCCAGCAGGCAGGCGGCGGTGTCGAGCGGGATCACGCCGTGGTGGAGGATGTTGAAGGCGAGCTCGTAGCGCCGGCCGAGCTGCTTGAGCACGTCTCCGACGCTCGTGCCGTGGAGCACGTTGCGCTCCAGGTGGCCGTTGCCTGCAGTCAACAGGTCAATCGCGGCCAGCGCCAGGATCGCGAGCGCCGGGGTGGCGATCGCGAGCGCGATCGCCTTCTTTGATGGACCGCGCGGCAGCATCAGCAGGGTCGCGACCGCAATTCCACCGCCGAGGGTGATCACCCCGCCGACCTTCGCTCCGAGCAACCCCGGACCCAGCACGGCGCCAAACACGAGGCCCGCGAAAACGAAAGCCCACGCGTCGCGCGCCGTTGGCCGCCGGGCGGGCAACGCGGCGGCCAACCCGACCAACAGCAGCGTCACTAGCGCGGCCACGAGCTCGTTGCCGATCCCGTAGAAACGCGAGCCGAAGATCGGGTTGGAGCTGTAGACGGACTCGACGAGCAACGTCGACCCGCGCACCACGGCGACCGTGTAGACGGCGAGCCCTACCAGCGCCGGCAGCCAAGGTCCGCGCGGCCAGCGCACCAGTCGATCGTTGAGCGCTGCGAGTACGAAGGCGCCGCCGGCCACGACCACGATCTCGATCGTCTTCGATGGCCTCATAGCCCCGCCGATCAGCGCCGTGGTCGGCGTCCACAGCAGCGCCAGCCCACCGAGGCGCATCGCCGCGCGGACGCCACGCCGGTCGCCGATCAATCCGTAGAGCGGCACGAGTCCGAGCCAGATCAGCACGAACGCCAGAATCAGCGTGAAGCGCCGTGCCGTCATCACCCGCCAGCGGTTGTAGAGCGACTGCAGACCGCCGGCGTCGCGCCTGCCGGTCACCCTGATGGGGCGTCCCTGCGCGTCGCTCGGCCGCCGGATGCCGAGATGGGCGAGGACGGTTGGAAGGATGTCGATGCCCGCCACCAACCCCTCGCGATGCGTAGTGTCGCTGGTAAGCGCCCCCGGGCGGCGCGACAGTCCGGCGGTCGCGATCGGCAACAGCTGTGGCGGCAGACGTTTCTTGTATTCGGTCGCCGGAGGCTGCTTGACAACGATCACCAGCTCGTTCGCGGGCCGCCGGGCGAGCATGCGATCGAGAACCTGAAGGCCGAACGGCGCGCGCGGCAGGTCGAGGACGACAAAGCCCTTGCGGCGGACCATCGATTGGATCCGTCCGAGCAGATTGCGCCGGGAGCCGACCGAGGTCGCGGCGATCGCGCCGTCGCGATCGGCGGCGACGACGGCGTCCTGATGAACGCGATGGCCGACGTCCACGTAGCCGGCGCCGCCGGGGATCGACCCCGCGAGCAGCCCGGGGACGAATTTGCCGGGCGCGCCGGCGGCGCGCGCCTTGACACGAGGCCAGGTCACCACATGCGCCTTGCCCGTCGGCCCGATGATCGGCAGCGGCGGCGGATCGGAGGGGCTGTAGGTCGTCTGCGATACGCGCGACCCCTGCGTGATGTCCAGCAGAGCCTGCTGCTCGTTGTAGTTCCCCTGCGTGGCGCCGAGGATGCCCAAGCCGGACAGCGCGAAACGCGTGCCGAACAGCTGCAACAACGATGGATTGGTCGGCGCCGCGTTCGCGTAGCGGGGCGGCGGGATGAACGCGAGCACGACGCGCGCCAGGCCGGCGCCGTTTGACGGCGCCGGCTTCGCCGCCGGCGCGGCGGCGGCAGCCTGCGCAGCGATCAGCGAGCCCGCGAGCGTGAGCGCCAACACGGCGCGGCCGATCGACGCGGGCATTGGCCGTGAGCGCGACATGGCGCTACGCGGGCCGGCGGGCGCGATCGGAGATCAGCAAGAGCAGGGCGAGCAGGATGAAGTTCATCACGATCGACGAGCCCCCGTAGGAGATGAACGGCAGCGTCACCCCCGTCAGCGGAATCACGCGGGTCACGCCGCCGACGATGATGAACGTCTGGAGCGCGAAGATCGCCGTCAGGCCCGTAGCGAGCAGCGTCGAGAAGGAGTCGCGCGCGAGCATCGCGATGCGAAAGCCTCGCTCGGCGATCAGCAGGTAGGTCACCAGCACGGCACACGCGCCCAGGAGGCCGAGCTCGTCAGTGAGCACGGCGTAGATCAGGTCGCTTTCGGGCACCGGAATGATCGAGCCGCCGTGCGGCAGCGTCAGCAGCGCCTGGCCGAAGCCCTGGCCGAGCAGGCCGCCATCAGCCTGGGCGAACAGCGATTGGGCCAGCTGGTAGGACTTGCCGTCGACGAGGTCTGAGCGCAGCGGGTGCAGCCAGATCTCCACGCGGTCGTGCACGTGGGGCACATGCGTCCCGATGAAGTACGCCCCCACCGCGAAAACCGCGATGCCGATCAGCACGAACGACAGCCGGCTCGTGGCGACGTAGAGCAGCGCCAGGAACGCGCCGTAGAACATCAGCGACGTACCGAGCTCGCGCGTGAAGACCAGCATGAACATTGCGGCGCCCCAGACGACGAGCAGGGGCCCGAAGTGCTTGAGCGGCGGCAGCGTGACGCCGAGGAACCGGCGTGCGCCGATGATCAGGACCTGGCGCGTGTCGCGCAGATAGCTCGCGAGGAAGATGACTATCGCGATCTTCGCGACCTCGGCCGGTTGGAAGACGAGCGAGCCGAGCTTGACGTTGAGGTAGGAGCCGTTCACCTGCTGGCCGATCCCGGGCACGCGTGGCGCCAGCAGCAGGCCGACGGCAACCAGGGCGATCGTGTAGCGATAGCGCTCGAGCTTGCGGTAGTCGCGCAGGACGATGATCGTCGCGGCAAAGAAGGCCAGGCCGACGAGGAACCACAGCGCCTGCTGGCGCGCCAGCGTCGTGTTGATCCGGTAGATCATCACCAGCCCGAAGCTCGACAGCGCGGCCACCAGCGGCAGCAGATACGGGTCGGCGTAAGGCAGCGTGAAGCGCAGCAGGATGTGCGCTCCCAGGCAGAGGGCCAGGAACACCGCGCCGTAGGTCAGCGAGACGGTCGAGAGCTTGTTCTGCTGCTGGATGAAGATCCCCGCGAACCCAGCGGTCACGAGCAGCGAGGCAGGCACCAGCCCGAGCAGCTCGCGGTTGCGCGCCGTCATGCCCCGCGCACCCTATCCACCGGCGAGCTGGAAGACCTTGACGACCAGCAGGCCGACCGCCAGCAGCAGGTAGCCCCAGAGGACAGCCATCCCGGCGCGCCGTCCCGCGGACCAGGTTGGGCGCTCGAGCAGGGCGAGCGGCGGCATCGTCCACGTTCGCGGGTCCTCGATCGCGACGGGCGGCTCGGCCGGGCGCCTCACCCGCGAGCGCCACGCGATGGCCACACCCACCGCGAGTCCGACGGCGAGCACCACACCGAGCCACTTCGCGAGCACCGGCACGTTGATAGAGCGATACAGCGTCGTCGCCATCAGGATCAGCGAGAGCGCCACGAGCACACCGATGATCGCCACCGCGAGCGCGTTGAGCCAGGATCGATTGACCCATGGCCCGAGCACCGCGCGGTCGTTGCACAGCATCAGCAGGAAGACCGTCGCGCTGGGCAGCAGGATCCCCGCGAGCGCCTGAACGGCCGTCGTGATCAGGCCCAACGGGGCGCCCGGGATCAGCACGATCCCCGCCGCCACGAGCACCAGGCCGCTGAACATCGTGTAGAACGTGCGCGCGTCGCGAAAGCCACGGTGCAGCGAATGCTTGGCGCCGGTGATGTCACCGAACGCGTACGACGTCGACAGCGTGACGGCCGCCGCCCCGATCATCGACGCGTTCAGCAGGATGATCGCGAACATCGTGCCCGCGGCGCCGCCGAGCCGCTGCCCGAGCGCATGAGCGGTGACGCCGGCGTCCTTGAAATGACCGCTGTCCCCAGTTCCATCGAACGCGAACGCGGCGACCGCCATCAGCGCACCGGCGCCGAGCACGACGATCAACGCACCGATCACCGTGTCGACGCGTTCGTAGTTGATCCAGCGCGGCGTGATCCGCTTGTCGACGATGTTCGACTGCTGGAAGAACAGCTGCCAGGGCGCGACCGTGGTGCCGACGATCGCGATGATCAGCAGCACCGCCGCCGAGCTCGCGCCGCCCCTGATGCCCGGAACGAAGCTGTCGTGCACGACCGCGCCCCAGTGTGGATGACCCATGATCAGCAGCGGTATCACCAGCAGATTCGCGAAGACGAAGACGTACATCGAGCGCTCCCAGCGGCGGAAGCTGCCGGTCGCGGTCATCGCGATCAGCGCGAGCGCGGCGACCGGCACCGCCACGTACTTGCTCACCCCGAAGTACTCCAGCGCGAGGCTCACGCCGATGAACTCGGTCACGATCGTAAGGAAGTTCAGGACGAACAGGTCGCCGACCGAGAACCAGCCCCAGAAGCGCCCGAAGCGCTCCCTGATCAGGCGCGCGTGCCCCACCCCGGTCACCGCGCCGAGGCGGATGACCATCTCCTGGTTGACGATCAGCACGGG
>DASZZG010000132.1:0-3075 GCA_035543355.1 Solirubrobacteraceae bacterium
AGCCACGACCTGATTTTTGCCCGCACCTCGGGTTCGCCGGGTGAGCCGCTCGGCATCACCGCCTTCATCGTCGCGCGCGAGGCCCCAGGCCTCAGCGTCGACTTCTACTGGTGGACGTTCAACATGCCGACGGATCACGCGGAGGTCACGCTGCGCGACGTGAGCGTCGGCGACGACGCGATCCTGGGCGAGCTCGGCGGCGGCCTCGCGCTGGCCCAGCGTTTCGTCCACGAGAACCGCATCCGCCAGGCCGCCTCGAGCCTCGGCGCAGCCGCCTACTGCATCGACGAGGCGGTGCGCTGGGCGCGCGAACGCAAGACGTGGGGCAAGCCGCTGTGGCGAAACCAGGGCATCCAGTTCCCACTCGCCGAGCTCTGGACCGACTGCGAGCTGGTGCGCGGGCTCGTGCGCCGCACCGCCTCGGAGCTCGACCGCCACGATCACCTCGAGGTCACCCATCTCGTCGCGATGGCCAACTACCGCGCCAACAGGCTCGCCTGCGAGGCCGCCGACCGGGCGATGCAAACCTGCGGGGGGATGGGCTACACGCGCCACATGCCGTTCGAGCACATCTATCGCCACCATCGCCGCTACCGGATCACCGAGGGCAGCGAAGAGGTGCAGCTGCGCAAGGTCGCGTACGAGCTGTTCACCGATGCGTCGCTGATCGGAGCGCGCTGATCTGGCATCGTCTGAGCCGATGGCGGACTCCAGGGACAGTCACGACGACGAGCGGCCGCGCGCCGTGTCGGGCGCCGCCGAATGGCTGCGCAGGCTCAACTCGTCGCCGGCGCTGATCGGGTTCGCGCGGTCGTCGCGCCGGCGGCTGCCCGGCGACAGCGACTTCGGCGATCCGCTGTCGACCGCGGGCAGCGAGCCCTCGCAGCTCGTGGGGCGCCGGATCGGCGAGGTCAACCGCGACCGGCCGAGCGCGCTGCGCGAGGTTGGACTGAGCGCGCTCCAGGTGTTCCAGTCGTTCTCCGAGGCCCAGGGCCGAGGCCGCGGCGACCGTGACCTGGCGATCCTCTTCACCGACCTGGTCGGCTTTTCCAGCTGGTCGCTCGAGGTCGGCGACACGCTGACGCTGGACCTCCTGCGCGAGGTCGGCCTCGTGCTCGAGCCCGCCGTCTCAGCCCACGGCGGCGAGGTCGTCAAACGGCTCGGCGACGGGCTGATGGCCGTCTTCGCCGAGCCGCGCGACGCCGTCGACGCCGCACTCGAAGCCGGCCGCGGGCTGGCGGCGGTCGATGTCGGCGGCCATCGTCCGCAGATGCGCGCCGGCGTGCACTTCGGCCGTCCACGCAAGCTCGGCGGCGACTACTACGGCGCCGACGTCAACATCGCCGCGCGCGTCGCCGAGGGCGCTTCCGGCGACGAGGTCCTGGTCTCGGGCGCGATCGCGCAGCGACTGGGCGACGGCTATGAGCTAAAGCGCAAGCGGCGCTTTCGCGCCAAGGGCGCGCCGCGCGATCTCGAGGTCTACAGCCTCGGCGAAGCGGTCCGAGCCGGCGACTGAGGATCAGCCGAGGAAGCGGGTCTACGCCGCCGCAGCCGTGGTTCGAACGGGAAAGTCGCGCAACAGCTTGGTCAGTCTTTCCGCCTGCTCGACCTGCGGACAGTGCCCGCAGCCTTCGAACAGCTCCAGGCGCGCGTTGGGGACGGCGTCGAGCACGCGCTGGGCGCCACTGTGTCCGACCATCCGGTCGCGGTCGCCCCAGACCAGCAGCACGGGGCAATCGATGCGCTCGAGCGCGAACGGATCGCGCAGCTCGGGCAACAGCCGGCGGGCAGTCGCGATGTAGCGCGCGACGGTCTCGCGGTCGCGGTGATGGCTGGTGAACGCGTCGACCACCTCGCCGGCGGCGAGCCTCGGGCGAGAGAACGCGAGCTGGCGATACACCTGGCCGACGACGCTGCGGACCAGCTGCTCGGGGACCGGCGTGGGCAACGCCAGCAGTGTCCGCAGCAGCGGTGCGCGCTCGATGATCGCGAACCATGCGGCCATGTCCAGCCCCGCCGGAGCCACCGGCACCACGCCGGCGAGCTCCGCCTCGTGATCCTGCGCCAACCTGAGCGTGATGCATCCGCCGAGCGAGTTACCGACGACGACGGCGGGCTCCGAGCTGCCATCCACGGCATGCTCGACGACGGCGCGCGCAAATGACTCGAGCTGGGGAAGCACGGGCTCCGCCCCCAGCGGGTCGGCCGTGGCGAATCCAGGCAGGTCGACGGCCAGCGCGCGACGCTCATGCCGGCCGAGTAGCGCCATCACGGGCCGCCACGTGTCAGCCGAGTCGGCGAAGCCGTGCAACAGAACGAGCGGCGCGCCTGCGCCTTCGAGCTCGAGCACGCGCGTATCGAAGCCGGCGAAGCGCTGCCGATGCTCGAACAGGGGCTGGGTCACGCGGCCGCCGGCGACGGCGCTCCCTGGACGACGAAGTCGCGCCGGCGCACCAGCGCGAAGGACAGGATCGCGCCGGCAAAGGCCACGACCGCGCCGATCAGCAGGATCTCGTTGAGGCCTCCGATGAAACCCACGCGGACCGCGTGCGCCACGGCGGACCGCGCGCTTGGTGGCGCCGACTCGATCGCCTGCCTCGCGCTGCCGGTCGCGACGAGCTGGCCGATGTGGTGAGCCTGCCCGCCCGCGCCCGCGGCCGTACCGGTGAGCAGGTGCGCGACGCGGGTCGTAACCGAGTGCTGGAAGATCGCGCCGAGCCCGGCGATGCCCGTCGCGATCCCGACCTGGCGAAAAGTGTTGTTGATACCCGACCCCATGCCGCTGCGCTGCGGCTCCACGACCCCGATCGAGGTCGACGCCAGCGGCGGGTTGACCATGCCGATCCCGAGCCCGGCGACGATGAACCCCGCGAGCAGCGCGGTCCAGCCGGACGACGTGGTCAGGCCGTGCATCAGCGCGAGCCCGACTCCCACCAACGCGAGTCCTCCGCCGAGCAGGATGCGCACGGGCATCCGCTCCGACAGGCGGCCCGCGATCGGGGCGGCGAAGAACGACAGCAGCGTGATCGGCAGGAACCGCAACCCGGCATCGAACGGCTTGAAGCCAAGCGTGTT
>DASZZG010000133.1:0-3138 GCA_035543355.1 Solirubrobacteraceae bacterium
CGACCGCTGCGTTCGAGGCCGAGCACAAGCGGCGGTCGTCGAGCGTGCGCTTCGTCCAGGGTGACCTGCACGACCCTGCGACCGTGCGCGACGTCGGCGTGCACGACGTCGTCTGGTGCTCGGGCGTCCTCTACCACGCCCCCCACCCACTGCTCACGCTGCAGCACCTGCGCGAGCTGACGGGCCGCCGGCTGATTCTCTCGACGGCCACGATCCCCGAGGTTCCCGGGATAAAGCAGGCGTGCGTCCTCTATCCCGGCCTCGACGCGGGCGGGCGGGCGATCTTCGCGCCGGTCCTTCCGGGCCCAACCCGGCTCGCGATCTCGGAGCCGTTCGACCCAGCCGAGAGCTACGGCAACTGGTGGTGGGGGATCACGCCCTCGGCGCTGCGAGGGATGCTAACGGCGACCGGGTTCGAGCTGGAGGAGCTGATCGTGACGCCGTTCGCCGCGACCGCCGTTGCGCGCGTCGCTGAGGCGGGCGGGGAATAAGCTTTAGGCCATGGCAACGACGCCCGAACACCGGACGATCGCGCCGATCGTCGGTCCCGATGACCCGCGCCGCTTCACCGACTCCGGGATCGAGGTCAAGCCGCTCTACACCGAGGCCGACCTGCCCGATTCACCCGAGCTGGGAGAGCCGGGCTCCTACCCCTACACCCGCGGCGCGCACCGCGAGATGTACCGCAAGCAGCTCTGGACGATGCGCCAGTACGCCGGCTACGCCTCGGCGAAGGAATCGAACGAGCGCTACCGCTATCTACTCGATCACGGATCGACCGGGCTGTCGATGGCGTTCGACCTGCCGACCCAGCTCGGGCTGGACTCGGACAATCCACGCTGCCTCGGCGAAGTCGGCCGGACCGGCGTCGCGATCGACACGATCGACGACATGCGCACCGCATTCGACTGCATCCCGCTCGACCAGGTCTCCACCTCGATGACGATCAACGCCCCCGCCGCGTGCCTGCTGCTGCTCTACCAGCTGGTCGGCGAGGAGCAGGGCGTCGCTCCGGAGAAGCTGCGGGGCACCACGCAGAACGACATCCTCAAGGAGTACATCGCGCGCGGGAACTTCATCTACCCCCCCGAGGCGTCGATGCGGCTGACAACCGACCTGTTCGCCTACTGCCACGAGCACGTGCCGCGCTGGAACACGATCTCGATCTCCGGCTATCACTTCCGCGAGAAGGGCTCCTCGGCCGTGCAGGAGGTCGCCTTCACGCTCGCCAACGGGATGTCCTACGTGCAGGCGGCGCTCGACGCCCGGCTCGCAGTCGACGACTTCGCGCCGCGCCTGGCGTTCTTCTTCAACGGCCACAACAACGTCTTTCAGGAGATCGCGAAGTTCCGCGCGGCGCGCAAGATGTGGGCTCAGATCATGCGCGAGCGCTTCGGCGCCGCGGACGAGGCCTCGCTGCGACTGCGCTTTCACACGCAGACCGGCGGCGTCACGCTGACGGCGCAGCAGCCCGAGAACAACATCGTCCGCGTCGCGCTCCAGGGGTTCGCCGCGGTCTGCGGCGGCACTCAGTCGCTGCATACGAACGGCTACGACGAAGCGCTTGCCCTGCCGACCGAGCGCGCCGCGAAAATCGCCTTGCGGACGCAGCAGATCATCGCCCACGAGTCAGGCGCCGCCGACACACCCGACCCGTTCGCAGGCTCCTACTTCATCGAGTCGCTGACCGCCGAGATCGAGCAGCGCGCCTGGGAGCTGATCGCGAAGGTCGACGAGCTCGGCGGCTCGGTACAGGCGATCAACTTCATCAAGGCGGAGATCGAGGAGTCGGCCTGGGGGTACGGCGAGCGTTACCGTCAGGGCCAGGACATCGTCGTCGGCGTGAACAAGTACGAGCAGGAGGACATCGAGGTGCCCGACATCCTGCGCGTCGACCCCGAATCCGAGCGCGAGCAGGTTGAGCGCCTGGGCCGCTTCAAGGCGAACCGCGACCAGCAGCTCGTCGAACGCCGCCTCGAGGAACTGCGCGAGGCCGCTCGCGGAGATCAGAATCTGCTCCCGCCGATCCGCCTGGCGCTCGCGGACCGCTGCTCGCTGGGCGAGGCCTGCGGCGCGATGCGCGACGTCTTCGGCGAATACCGGCCGGAGGTCTAGCGGGCAGGAGTCGCGTCGGCGGTCGCGAAACCCCTCCCGCGATGACGGCAATCCAGGCAACGAGGACGCTCGTCAAGTCGGTGCCCGAACTCTGGGCGGAGCTCGGCGACGTCGAGGCGCTGGCGCGCCACCTCGAACCGTTCGGCGAAATCAGGATCACAAGCGTCGAGAAGGAGCAGTGCGTGGCCTGGGAGGCCGACGACACCAGCGGGACGATCGAGCTGGTCGCATCGGGCTTCGGCACGAGCGTGACCCTGACGGCGATCCCCGCGAGCATGCGGCAGAATCCGCAGGCCGCGCCCGCGCCCGTTCCCGCCGAGCCTGAGGGCCGGACCCCCGAGCGCGGTGAACCCGCCTGCGAGCCACCGCTGCCCACATTCTGGGGACGGCTCTTCGGCAGACGCCGTTCTCCCGTCTCGGCGCCGGTCGAGCCGGTCACGCGCTGGCCCGAGCCCCCAGCGGCGCCCGGCGAATCGCCAGATCCCGGCACAGCTTCGAACGGCCGCAACAACGACGACGCCGAGGTGCTCGTCGCGGTGCTCGACTCGCTCGGCGCAGCGCACCATCGCCCGTTCTCGCGCGGCTGAGCGGGACAGCGCGGCCCAATAGAATCGGCGCCCGCATGCGCGAGCGCTCGCCCGAGACCTACGAAGAGAAGCTCGCCCAGTTGCACGAGCTGCGTGAGGCCGCGATCAACTCGGCTTCCGACGAAGCCGTCGCCAAGCAGCACGCCAAGGGCAAGTACACGGCGCGCGAGCGCATCGAGAAGCTGCTCGATCCCGGCAGCTTTCAGGAGCTGGACACGTTCGTGCGTCACCGCACCTACGAGTTCGAGATGCAGAAGAACCGTCCCTGGGGCGATGCGGTCGTCACGGGCCACGGCACGATCGACGGTCGCCGCGTGTGCGTCTTCAGCCAGGACTTCACCGTCTTCGGCGGCTCGCTCGGCGAGGCGATGGCCGAGAAGATGTGCAAGATCATGGATCTGGCGGCGAAGATCGGCTGTCCCGTGATCGGCATCAA
>DASZZG010000134.1:0-7261 GCA_035543355.1 Solirubrobacteraceae bacterium
TGCTGTTCTCGGGTGAGACGGCGCGCATCCTGCTCCCGGGCGAGCCCGGGTACGACGACTGACCGACCCGCCTACTCCCCGGCTTAGTCGCCCGCGGGCGACACCCGCGCGCGGTACACCTTGATCGGATGGCGCACGCCCTTGAGCGCGCGCTCGCCGGCGTACGACCAGCGGTAGCGCTCGTCGCCGGTCGCGTCGCGGAGGTCCTCGGTGGCGAGCACGCTGCCGGCCCGCGCGATCCCTGTGACGCGGCTGGCGAGGTTCACGGGCCGGCCGTACCAGTCGCCGCCGCGGCTCAGCGCAGACCCCAGCGCGACACCGGCGCGCAGCTGCGGCAGATCGTCGGCCTCCTCGGCCGCCCCGACGAGCTCGATCGCCGCGTCGAGCATCGGCTCCGGCTCGCGCGAGACGAACATCGCGGCGTCGCCGATCGTCTTGACGAGCCGTACCGGCGCGACCGCGATGTCGCGCGCCATCTCCGCGAGCCTGTCGGCGACGGCGCCGAGCTCCTCCGCGTCGATCCGCTCGCCGAGGCTGGTGAAACCCACGAGGTCGGCGAAGCAGACGGTGACCTCCTGCCCGCCCTCGATCCGTCCCTCGGCCAGCTCGGCCCGGCTGACCATGTCCGACGCGATGATCTGGCGCAGGTGCTGGTTGAACGCGTACGCGAGCGCGGGCCCCGTCGTCGGTCCCGTCACGCGCAGGAACTCGGCGAACAGCCGGCCCAGCGCGAGCTCGTCCCGTCCTCGAGTCAGGAAGGCCTCCGCGACAAGCGTCCTCATCGTCTCCGCGATGCGGACCATCGCCTCACCGCTGACGCGGGCGAGCTCGAGCACGCCCTTGTCGGAGATGCCCGCCGCGCGCAACGCCTCGGCCCGCAGCGCCGCCTCGACGTCCTCGTCGTCGTAGGCGACCGCATCCAGCGAAGGCACCGGCAGACCGAGAGCACGGCGGCCTGCGAGCACCCGCTCGACCTCGACCCCGGCGCGCTCGGCTACCTGCGCGGCCGTGTAGTGCGCCTCGCCCGCGAGCAACCGCTCGACCGGCAGCAGCGCGAGACGCTCGTCCGCGACGGCCCGGCGCAACTCCTCGAGCGACACGCCGTCGCGGTGCAATCCGGTCAGCAGCTCGAGGCGCGCCGAGCGTTGGGCCTCGTCTTCGAGCCCGTCGAGCAGTCCCTCGCCGGCGAAGTCGACGTCGGCGCCGCGCCCCGCCGAATCGCCGGGGCTCAAGTGGGCTGCGCGCGGGTCAGGCTCGGCATCCGCGCGAGCGAGAAGCGCATCCCGAGCTCTGACTCGCACGAGAAGGAGTCCTCGCCCTGGGTCGCGGCGGCGGCGGCGTCGATCACCACCTCGCGGCCGTCAAACAGCTCGAGCAGGGCCGTGTCGAGCAGCACCGGGATCCCGTCGTCGAGCTCGCCGACGGGCGTCTCGCCGGGGCCGGCGAGGTAGGACTCGAACAGGAACGGCGCAGTCGAATCGCAGCAGCCGTTGCCGATGACCATCGTAAGCTCGCCATGCCGATCGCCACGAACGCGGCCGAGCAGCTCGCGCGCGGCGTCGGTGAGCACCACGGAGACCATTACGGGCATATCCTACGACGCGTGACCGCCTCGCTCCCCGCTGACGTTCGCAACGTGTTCGAGCGTTTCATCACGACGGAGTACACGACGTTCGACGCCGACGGCCAGCCGATCACCTGGCCGGTCACGCCGTATCACGCGCGCGAGGCCGGAACGATCGATGTCACCACCGGCCTCGGCTACCCGAAGAAGGCGAAGGACGCGCGCGCCAACCCGCGCGTCGCGCTGCTGTTCTCCGACCCCACCGGCAGCGAGCTCGAGAACGCGCCGATGGTGCTCGTCCAGGGGACGGCCGTCGTCGACGACCACGACCTGCGGGCCAACCGCGAACGCTACGGCCGCGAGTCACTCGACAAGCTTCCGGCGACCAAGGCGATGATGCCTCCCGCCTTCCTCGCGCGCTTCTTCGACTGGTACTACACGCGCGTGTACGTGCACGTACGCCCGGAGCGCGTGTACGTGTGGGCCGGCGGCGACTCGGCTGTCGAGCCGCAGCTGTTCGACGCCCATCTGGAGGAGGTTCGCTCGGGCCACGACGAGGAGCCGGAGGCGCCCCCGCCCGCTCCGCGCGGCGATCAGCCGACCTGGGGTGCGCGGATCGACGAGCTCGGCGACCGCTACCAGCACGCCGTGCTCTCGATCGCGGCTCCGGATGGCTTTCCCTTCTCGATCCGCGTCCCTGTGGAGGTGGATCGAGCAGGCGGATGCATCCGCCTCGGCGCCGATCCGGTCGGGGCGCCGCTGGCGGCCGGACTGGCCTGCCTGACCGCACACGACCATGCGCCCGACTTCAGCTGGCAGCGCAATTTCCAGGTGCGTGGCGACCTCGTCCCCGATGGCGACGGCTGGGCGCTCGTCCCGCACAAGCTGATCGGCGGTTTCGAGCTGCCCCCGGCTTCGATGCTCGCCCGCTACCGGCTCAACTTCGCCAAGGTGCGTCGCTTCCGCGCGATCGCCAAGCGCGAGCTGCGCGAGCGCGCCGCGCGCCAGGCGGGCTAGTGGTCCTTCCCGCAACATTGCGCCTCAAACTGCGGCCCCAGGTCGTCGTCATGCGGCGTCCTCGGACACCCGGAATGGCGCTGCCATTCCGGGGTCCTGCGTCCTGGCCTGACGACGCCTGGGCCTCGCAGTTTGAGGCACACCGTTACGAGAAGGACCACCTGTGACAAACGGCTCGGGCCTGACGGTCGCCGTGACCGGCCCCACCGGGGACATCGGCAGGGCGCTGCTGCGAGCGCTCGACGGGTCCCCCGAGGTCAAGCAGGTGATCGGAATGGCGCGCCGCCCGTTCGACCCGCAGGCCGCCGGGCTGAAGAAGGTCGCCTACCGCCGCGGCGACGTGCTCGACCGCGCCGCGCTCGAGGACCTGTTCAGCGGCGCCGACGTCGTGATGCACCTGGCGTTCGTCATCTTCGGCTCGATCGACGAGTCGCGCAAGGTGAACCTGGAGGGATCGCGCAACGTCTTCGAGGCCGCGGTGGCGGCGAACGCCAAGCGAGTCGTCTATGCGTCCTCCGTCGCCGCCTACGGCTACCACGACGACGCCCCCGACCTCTTGACCGAGGACCTCGAGCCGCGCGGCACGGATGCGCATTACTACTCGGCGCAGAAGGCCGAGCTCGAGGGCGTGCTGGCCGAGGTGCTCGCGGGCTCGGAGACCGAGGCCTACGTCTTTCGCCCCTGCATCGTCAGCGGCCCCGACGCGCTGATGCTGCTCGAGAACATCCCCTACGTGCAGCTCGCGGGCAGGCTCCCCGAGGCCGTTCGCCGGCTGTTCGAGACGATCCCGATCGTCAAGCCGGTGCTGCCCGATCCCGGAGTGCAGTTCCAGCTGGTGCACCACGACGATGTCGCCTCAGCGATGCTGGCCGGCGTGCTCGGCCACGGCGAGCCCGGCATCTACAACCTCGCCGCCTCGGGTGAGCTGACAATGCGCGATCTAGCCGACGCGCTCGGCTACTACGCCGTCTCCGTTCCCGAGCTGGCGGTCGACGCGACCGCCGAGATCGTCGCGCGGCTGCCGTTCCTGCCCGCTGAAGCGACCTGGATCAACGCCTTCCGCTCGCCCGTGCTGATGGACACCGCCAAGGCGCGCTCCAAGCTGAGCTGGCGCCCGGCCCACGACGCGCAGGCGACGCTGAAGCAGATGGTCACCGCCGGGCGCGCCGAACGAACCGTGGGCTAGACGGCTGCGCGCCCGCGCTACGGGCGCGGCTCCGACAGCAGCACGCCGAACATCTTCGCGTCGGGATCGCGCGAGAGGTCGACGTGAACGTGCTTTACCTCGGTGTACTCGTTGAGGCCGTAGGGTCCGAGCTCGCGACCGATGCCCGACTGCTTGTAGCCGCCGAACGGCGCGACGCAGTTGATCAGGTGGTGGTCGTTGATCCAGACCGTCCCCGCCTTGAGGCGCTTGGCGGTCGTCAGCGCGCGGTCGTAGTCCTCGGTCCAGACGGCCGACGCGAGACCGTAGATCGAGTCGTTGGCGACCGCGATCGCCTGCTCGTCGTCGGCGACCTTGATGACCGACAGGACGGGCCCGAAGATCTCCTCCTGGGCGATCGTCATCGAGTTTGAGACGTCGGTGAAGATCGTCGGCTCGAAGTAATAGCCCTTGCCATCGGGACCCTCGGCGGGGTTGCCGCCGAGCACCAGCTTGGCGCCTTCCTCCTTGCCGATGCGGACGTACTCCGTGACGGTCGCGAGCTGCTCGGCCGAGACCAGCGGCCCCATGTCGGTGTCGTAGTCCATCGTGTCGCCGAGCTTGATCGTCTTCGCGCGCTCGACCAGCGCCTCGACGAACTCGTCGTGGATCGAGTCGGGCAGGATCAGCCGAGTGCCGGACTCGCACACCTGGCCCTGATGGAAGAAGGTCGCCCAGAGCGCGCCGTCGACGGCTGCCTCGAGGTTGGCGTCCTCGTAGACGATGTTCGGCGACTTGCCGCCGAGCTCCAGCGTGCACTTCTTGATCGTGCTCGACGCGAGCTGCATGATCCGCCGGCCGACGACGGTCGACCCCGTGAATGAGACCTTGTCGACATCCGGATGCGACGCCAGCTCCTCGCCGACGGACGCGCCACCGCCGGTGATCACGTTGACCACTCCCTTTGGCAGGTCGGTCTCGTCGAGCAGCTCGGCGAGGCGCAGCGCGGTCAGCGGCGTGTTCGAAGCCGGCTTGAGCACGCAGGTGTTGCCCATCGCAAGCGACGGCGCGAGCTTCCAAACCGCCATCACCAGCGGGAAGTTCCAGGGGATGATCCCGGCGCACACGCCGATCGGCTCGCGCAGCACGTAGTTGTAGGAATGAGTCGGGAACGAGACCGGGTCGAGCGGCTCCTGCATCTGGCGATCCGCGGCGCGCGCGAAGTAGTCCCAGTGGTTGATGCAGTACCCGATCACGACGGTGCTCGTGGCGCGGATCGTCATCCCGGCCTGAAGCGTCTCCAGTTCGGCGAGCTCGTCCTCGTGCTCGGTGAACTTGTCGACGACCTGCATCAGGATGCGCGATCGTTCGTCGGGCGCGAGCTCCGACCAGACGCCGGAGTCGAACGTCTCGCGCGCGCTCGCGATCGCCGAGCGGGCGTCATCGCGGTTGAACTTCGGAACCCGCGCGAAGACCTGCTCGGTCGCCGGGTTGACGACGTCGAAGGTTTCCCCGTCCGTGGCGCTGACCCATTCGCCGCCGACGTAGTTCTTGTATTCGCGAATCTCGCTCGCGGTCTCAATCGCCATTTCGCTTCTCCTCGCGCGCTCGTTGCCTTGTGACCACTCTACCGCGCGGTTTGCGCATAGGCTGCCCGCATGAAGCACGTCGCGCATTGGGACGACGCTCCGTCTTGGCCGCTGGAGCTGGGCGAGATCTCGAGCACGTGGACCGGCCTCGGCCAGGCCGCGTCCAGTGACACGATCGGCCTGCGCCGGCTCGAGGTCCACCCGGACTCGCGCTCCACGCCGGTGCACGACCACCTCGGTGACGAGGAGATCTTCTACGTGCTCGGCGGCTCGGGGCTGCTCTGGCTCAACGGGGCGACCTGCGAGATCGGAGCAAACGACTGCATCGTGTACCGGGCCGGCGACGGCGCCCATGCGTTGCGAGCCGGCCCCGACGGGCTCGACGTCCTGACGTTCGGCATGCGCGTCCGCGTCGCGGCCACCCATCTTCCGCGTGCGGGCGTCGCCTGGCTGTTTCCCACCTGGATCGAGGCTGGCGTGGGGTCAGATCCGTTCACACGCGAAAAGGAGGCGGGCCCGCTCGAGTACCCGCCGCCCAGCCCCCGTCCGAAGTCCGTCGTCGGCCTCGCCGACGTCGAGGCAGAGCGGCTCGAGCACGGGCGCGTCGCGCGCACGCGGCGCAAGCTGAGCGAAAAGGCTCGCTCGCGCCAGTCTGGCCTCCAGCATGTAACCGTCGAGCCGGGGCGCTGGGGCACGCCGCCGCATTGCCACAGCGCCGAAGAGGAGCTGTTCTTCGTGCTCGACGGCGACGGCGTTGTCGCGTTGGGCGATGAGGAGCATCCGGTCCGCCGCGGCAGCGTCGTTTCGCGCCCCGCGGGAACCGGCGTCGCTCACGCCTTCCGCGCCGGCGACGCCGGCCTCGTCTACCTCGCTTACGGGACGCGCGAGCCCAACGACATCTGCTGGTATCCGCGCTCGCGCAAGGTCGCGCTGCGCGGCCTCGGCGTGATCTTCCGTGTCAGCGAGCCGCTCGACTACTGGGACGGCGAGGACTGAGTTTTACAGCGCCCGGCGGTAGAGCTCGGCGAAGTCCTCGTCTGTCGGCTCGCGCGGATTCACCAGGGTGCAGCCGTCGCCGACGGCTCCCTCGACGAGCACCGGGATCGCCGACTCGGGGACGCCGACCTCCGACAGCCGCAGCGGCAGCCCCAGCGTCTTCACCGTGTGGCGGACGTACTCGGCCAGCGTATGGCCGACAGCCTCGCCGTCGCCGCCGACCTCGAGCCCGAGCAGGTCGTTGATGTCGCGGTAGCGCGCGGCGATGTCCTCGCCGCCGGCGGCGTTGTATTCGATCACCCACGGCAGGTTGATCGCGTTGGCCTCGCCGTGCGCGACGTTGAAGTGCGCCCCGCAGGGATGCGAGAGCGAATGTGCGATGCCGATCGCCCCGGAGGAGGTCGGCTGGATCGCCAGGTTGGCGGCGATCAGCATGTTGCCACGCGCCTGCTCGTCGTCGGGATGGGTGACGGCGCGCTCGAGGTTGTCGCGGATCAGGCGCAGCGCCTGGAGCGCGCAGGCGTCGGCGTGGGGGTTCCACTCCGAGGACACGTAGCCCTCGATCGCATGCGTCATCGCGTCCATCCCGGTCGCGGCCGCGATCCGCGGCGGCAGCGTGGCGGTGGCCGCCGGGTCGAGCACGGCAAGCCGCGGAAACATCGGGAAGTCGCCGACCTGGAACTTGATGTGCTCCTCGGAGTCCTTGATGACAGCCGCGAACGAGACCTCCGAGCCGGTGCCGGCGGTCGTCGGAATGCACGCCAGTGGGGCGAGTTCGAGCGACCGCCCGAGGCCGTCGTTCTCGCGCGGGAGGCCGAAATATCCCTCCCATTCGCGTGCGCCGCCGCCGTGCGTGAAGACGACGTCGGCGACCTTGGCCGTGTCCATCACGGAACCGCCGCCGACGGCCAGGAAGGCGTCCGCCCCGTGTTCTCGCCAATGCGTACCTCT
>DASZZG010000135.1:0-3980 GCA_035543355.1 Solirubrobacteraceae bacterium
TCCTCGAAGATCAGGAATCCGTGGGCGGCCGCCAGCTCGAGCAGGCGCTCGCGCTTTGCCATCGAGAGCGTGCAGCCCGCCGGGTTGTGGAAGTTGGGGATGATGTGCGCGAGCTTCGGACGCAGGCCGTCGTCGAGCAGCGACGCGAGCTGATCGACCGCGATCCCGTCGGCTTCGAGCGGCACGGCGCGCACCAGCGCGCGTGCCCGGTCACGCAGCCACAGCAGCGTGCGGTCGTAGGTGGGGCGCTCGACGATCACGGGGTCGCCCTCGCCGACGACGGTCTGGAAGAGGAAGGCGTCGGCCTGCATCGACCCGTTGGTCACGATCACGCGCTCGGGGCTGACGCCGTGGCGCTCGGCGATCCAGTCGCGCAGCGGCGGGTAGCCGATCGACGTGCCATAGGCGAAGGCCCCGCCCGGGTCGGCGCTGAGCCCCGCCTGCGCGGCCTCGCGCAGACCCTCCTGGTCGATGATGTCGAGCGAGGGGGCGCCGCGCGCGAATGAGATGGTGGCTTCCGCGCTCATCCACCAGAGCGTAGTGAACGCCGTGCTTGTTCCGCGTTAGCCCGCGGCAAGACGATGTTAGGAGACGTGCTGGGTCCAGTTCGCCCCGTCCCAGTAGCGCTGGCGGCCGGGAGTCTGGGGGTCGGGAAACCAGCCGGGCGGCGGCAGCGCGGTGGGGGCGACGGGCGGCGCCGGTGCCGCCGGGGGCACAGGTTGTTGGATGGCCGGGCGCCGCGGCCGCGGCGGGCGCACCCGGTTGGCCCTGAGCACGGCCATCACGCCGTCGAGCGCCCCCTCTCCGTACAGCGCGAGCAGCGTCCCCGCGTACGCAAGCAGCGCAAGCGCGGGCACGAAGAACGAACCGAACTTGGTCACGTTGCCCTCCGTTGGGACGACGAACAGCATGCCGAAGACGAACAGCATCGGGGGTGTCGCGGCCATCAGAAGGATGCGCTCGCTGCGCATGAAGCTGAGGATCACGAGGACGGCGACGGCGAGGCCGAGCAGCGTGCTGATGATGTCCACATAGGTGTAGAACTTCCAGCCGCTCTCCGTGCCGATGTACTTCAGCAGCAGCGCGAGCGGGATCAGGCCCGCGCCGGCGATCGCCATGATCCGTCCAGCCAGCGCCGCGCCCGGCGACTTCACGCCGGCGCCTGGGGGTTGTGCGGCGATCTGGGTCGGAGGTGGAGCTGCCGGTACCGCCATGGCGCGCAACCCTACCCGCTAGCGCGCGACCCCGCCGGCGATCCCGGTCGCGATTTGCGCGACCTCGGTCGGCGTGCGCCCGACGCGCACGCCCTTCGCCTCGAGCGCCTCGGCCTTCGCCTGCGCTGTGCCCTTCGAGCCCGACACGATCGCTCCGGCGTGGCCCATCGTCTTGCCCGGCGGGGCCGTGAAGCCGGCGATGTAGGCGACCACCGGTTTCGAGACGTGCTCGGCGATGTAGTCGGCCGTCCGCTCCTCCTCGTCGCCGCCGATCTCGCCGCACATCAGGATCAACTCGGTCTGCGGATCGGCTTCGAACAGCGCGATCACGTCGATGAACGATGAGCCGACGATCGGATCGCCGCCGATCCCGACGATCGTCGAGTTGCCGAAGCCGCTCTGCGCCAGCTCGCTGCCGATCTGGTAGGTCAGCGTTCCCGAGCGCGACACCAGGCCGACATTGCCCTCGGAGAAGAAGGCGGCGGGGATGATGCCTACGTTTCCCTTGCCCGGGGACAGCACACCGGGGCAGTTCGGGCCGATCAGGCGCGTCGAGCCCCGCTGAAGTTGCGCGTAGACGCGCAACATGTCGTGCGCGGGGATGCCCTCGGTGATGCAGATCACGGTCTCGACCTTTGCATCGGCGGCCTCGAGCACGGCATCGGCGGCGAAGCGCGCGGGCACGAAGATCATCGCGGTGTTGGCGCCGGTCTCGGCCACGGCCTCGTGCACGGTGTCGAACACCGGGACGCCCTCGACGTCCTGGCCGCCCTTGCCGGGCGTCACGCCGGCGACGAGATCGGTCCCGTAGTTGCGGTTGTTGAGCGCGTGAAAGGTGCCCTCGCGGCCCGTCAGGCCGGAGACCACCAGCTTCGTGGACTCGTCGACGATGATGCTCATCGCGCCAGCTCCACGACTCGAGCCGCCGCGCCGAGCATCGTTTGCGCGACCTCGACGTTGGGAAGGTTCGCGTCGGCCAGCAGCTGGCGCCCCTCTTCGTCGTGGGTGCCGTCGAGGCGCACGACGAAGGGCACCTTCGGCTCGACCTGGGCGAACGCCTCGATCAGCCCGCGCGCGACCTCGTCACAGCGCGTGATCCCGCCGAAGATGTTGAACAGGACCGCCTTGACCTTGGGATCGGACAGGATCACCTCGACGGCGCTGACAATCGCCTCCGCCTTCGAGCCGCCGCCGGCGTCGAGGAAGTTCGCCGGCGCGCCGCCGGCCTGCGCGACGACGTCGAGCGTCGACATCACGAGCCCCGCGCCGTTGCCGAGGATGCCGATGTTGCCGTCGAGCTTGACGTAGGTGAGGCCGCGCTCGTGCGCCATCTGCTCCTGCGCGTCCTCGGCGGCCGGGTTGCGCAGCGCCGCGTTGCCGGGATGGCGAAAGAGCGAGTTCGCGTCGAGCGTTACCTTTGCGTCGAGCGCGCGGACCCCCCGGCCGCCGCCGTTGGGAGCCGGCGTGACGATCAGCGGGTTCACCTCGATCAGCAGCGACTCTTCGCTGATGAAGGCCTCGTACAGCGAATGCAGCAGCGCGCCCACCGGGCGCACGACATCGGCGTCGACGCCCGCCTCGAAGGCGAGCCGACGCGTGTGGAAGTCCTGCAGCCCGAGCAGCGGATCGACATGCAGCCGCGCGATCGCGTCGGGATCCTCGTCGGCGACCTGCTCGATGTCCATGCCGCCTCGCGTCGAGAGCAGCAGCAGCGGAGCCTTGGCCGAGCGGTCGAAGACGATCGACGCGTAGTACTCGGCCTCGATCTCGGATGCCTGCTCGATCCACAGCTCGTGCACGGTCAGTCCGCGGATGTCCATGCCGAGGATCGCCTTGGCGTGGGTTTCGGCCTCCGCGCGCTCCTGCGCGACCTTGATCCCGCCTGCCTTGCCGCGGCCGCCGATCTGCACCTGGGCCTTGACGACGCAGGGGTAGCCGATCTCGTCCGCCGCGGCCACCGCCTGCTCGACGCTGGTTGCGGGGCGGCCGTCGGGCACGGGTACTCCATGCCGCGCGAACAGCTGCTTGCCCTGGTACTCGAGCAGGTCCATTGCGCGCGCGGCACTCTACTCGATGCCTATCGGTGGCATCATTGCCCGCCCGCATGCCGCTTCCCAAGGACATCAAGTTCGTCACGTTCGATGTCTACGGCACCTTGATCGACTGGGAGAAGGGGATCATCGAGGCCTTCACCGCGGAGGCGGCCCGCGATGGCTTCACGATCGACAAGGACGAGCTGCTGCGGGTCTTTCACGAGACTCAGCGCCAGATTCAAGCGGGCTCGTATGAGCTGTATGCGGAGGTGCTGAGGCGCACGGCGGTGGCGATCGCGAAGCAGCTGGACTGGCCGCTCGAGCCCTCGCGCTCGGGCTTCGTGCCCGATTCGCTGCATCGCTGGAAGCCCTTCCGCGAGACCAACCCCACGCTCGACAAGTTCTCCAAGAAGGTCAAGATCGGGCTTGTTTCCAACATCGACGACAAGCTCCTCGGCCAGAGCCGCCGCCACATGCCGGTGGACTTCGACCTCGTCGTGACCGCGCAACAGGTCCGCTCGTACAAGCCCGATCCGGCCCACTTCACGGAGTGCGAGCGGCGGATGGGCGGCAAGCGCGGCTGGGTCCACGTCGGCTCGTCCTACTACCACGACATCGAGCCGTGCCTGAAGAAACGCGTCCCGGTCGTTTGGGTCAACCGCAAGAAGCAGAAGCTCGAGCCCAGCCAGCGCAAGCCGACGGCCGAGGTCACGAACCTGCGCGAGGCCTTCAC
>DASZZG010000136.1:0-8643 GCA_035543355.1 Solirubrobacteraceae bacterium
GTCATCGCGCGCATGTCACGATGATGACGCGACTCGTGCTCGGTGATCGCTACGGTCACCGTGATCACGCGATTAACTGATCTAGCGATGCCGCCCCGCACCGACATCCTCGACGTCGCGAGCATGCGTCTCTCGCCGGGCGAGGGTCGGCGGCTCGAGCTCGATGTCGTGATCGACCCGCTGAGCTTTGCCGGTGAGCGTTACGCCGTGGAGCCGGCGGCGGTCACCTTCACGCTCGATGTCGCGCGCATGGTCGGCAATGGGTACTCGCTGCGCCTGCGCGGCGGGGCTTCGCTGTCGGGGCCCTGCATGCGCTGCCTGGCCCCCGCGACGCCGGACGTCGAGATCGACGCGCGCGAGATCCACCAGCCGGGTGCCGACGAGCAGCTGCACTCGCCGTATTTCGCCGGCTCCGAAGTCGATCTGCGCGCGTGGGCGCGCGACGCGCTCGCGCTTGCTCTGCCCGCCCAGTTGGTCTGCCGACCGGATTGCGCCGGCCTTTGCCCGGTGTGTGGCGCCGATCTGAACCTCGCCGGTCCCGAGCACCTGCACGAGCGCGAGCCCGATCCACGCTGGGCGAAGCTGCGCGAGCTCGAGCTGGAATAGGCGGATAGGCTGCGCGGCGTGAGCGAGCAGCGCCAGGACGACGGTCCCTCGAGCGCCTTCGTAACGGGCGGATCCGGGTTCGTCGGTGGCGCGCTGATCCGGCGTTTGGTGGAAGAGGGCTGGCGCGTTCGTGCGCTCGCTCGATCGCAGGGCTCGGCGGACAAGGTGGCTGCGCTCGGCGCCGAGCCGGCGACCGGCGACCTCGAGGACGCCGGCGCGATGACGCGCGCGGCCGAGGGCTGTGAGGTCGCCTTCCACGCCGCCGTGCATCTGGGCGAATGGGGGCCGCGCGCCGAGTTCGAGCGGATCAACGTGGGCGGCACGCGTAACGTGATCTCGGCATGTCGCGGGGCCGGCGTCCGCCGCCTCGTGCACGTCGGCACCGAGGCCGCGCTGATGGCCGGGGAGCCGCTCGTCGACGTCGACGAGGACGCTCCGCTGCGCCCCGACTCGCCGGTTCCCTACTGCTCGACCAAGGCGCTCGCCGAGCAGGCGGTCCGTGACGCGGCGGACGGCGGCCTCGAGACCGTCGTCGTGCGTCCGAGACTGATCTGGGGCCCGGGTGACACGACGATCCTTCCCAGCCTGGTCGAGGCGGTCCGCTCCGGGCGCTTTCGCTGGATCGGCGGCGGCCGCCACCGGACTTCCACGACGCACGTCGCCAACGTGGTCGAGGGGCTGTTGCTGGGCGCCCAGCGGGGCGCGTCGGGAGCCGCGTACTTCGTCACCGACGGTGAGCCGGTCGTATTCCGCGACTTCGTCAAGAGCCTCGTCGGCACCCAGGGCGTCGAGGTGCCCGACAAGGAGCTACCGGCGGGGATCGCCCGCGCCGCGGCGGCGGCGGCGGAGGGGTTGTGGAAGGGCCTGCGGCTGTCCGGCGCGCCGCCGATCACGCGGATCGCGCTGTGGCTGTCTTCGCAGGAGTGCACGATCGACATCTCGCGCGCGAGAGCGCAGCTCGGCTATCAGCCGCGTGTGACGGTCGCCGGCGGTATCGAGGAGCTGGCAGCCGCTGCCTAGCGCGGCGGCGCCCGGGGAGGGGATCGTCTAGCCTCTCGGCGATGGCCGTTCCCAAGCAAAAGCAGTCCCATTCGCGCACGAACAAGCGTCGCTCCCAGCACAAGCTGCGCGCGCCGACCGTGAACGAGTGCCCTCAATGCCACTCGCCGCGGCGCCCGCACCGGGTTTGTCCCGTTTGCGGCACCTACGGTGGCCGCGAGATCATCGCGCCGACCGAGACCGCGGACACGGCCGAATAAGACCACTAGCTGTGGCCGAGCAGGCTCAGGTCACCGTGGCGGTCGACGCGAACGGCGCCGACCTCGGACCGGCCGAGGTCGCGGCCGGAGCCGCGCTCGCCGCCGCCGACGGCACGCGCGTCCTGCTGTTCGGACCGCGCGCCGAGATCGGGGCCGTGCCCGAAGGCGTGACCTTGATCGACTCGCCGGTGTCGATCGCCAAGGCGGCCGATTCGTTTCGCGCGGCGCGATCGACTCCCGAGGCGTCGATCGTGCGCGCCGCCCGCGCCGTCGCCGCCGGTGAGGCCGACGCGCTGGTCAGCGGCGGCTCGACCGGGTCGGCGCTCGCCGCCGGGTTTCTCCACATGCGCCGCGCCCGCAGGATCCACCGCCCGGCGCTCGCGATGCCGCTGCCCGTACCAGGTGCGCCGGTGCTACTGCTCGACGTCGGCGCCAACAGCGAAGCCAGGTCCGAGCACCTCGTCCAGTTCGCGTTCATGGGCGCAGCGCTCGCGAGCTCGGTGCTCGGCGTGACGCGGCCGCGCGTCGCGCTGCTGTCGAACGGGGAGGAGCCGAGCAAGGGCACGCCCCAGCTTGTGGAGGCGCACGAACGGCTGGCGCAGCGAACTGAGCTGAACTTCGTCGGCAACGTCGAGGGCACGACCATGACCGCCGGCGCCGCCGACGTCGTCGTCACCGACGGCTTTACCGGAAACGTCGCGCTGAAGCTGATCGAGGGCGTCTCCCAAACCGTCCTGCGCGCGATCCGGGACGCCGCGATGAGCACCCCGCGCAGCCGCGCCGGCGGAGCCCTGCTGCGACCGGCGCTCGGGGGACTGCGCGAGCAGATCGATCCCGAGGGCCAGGGCGGCGCGTACATGCTGGGCCTGCGCCGACTCGGCGTGGTCGCGCATGGACGCTTCACGCGCAGGGGGTTCGCAAACGCGATCGCGGTCGCGCAACGCGGGGTCGCCGAGCGCATCGTGGAGCGCACCGAGCAGGCGCTGGCGGAGGCTGGAGCACTGCGCCAGAGCGACTCAACCGTGTCCGACGCCGGCGCTAGCGTGCACGCGCGAATATGACCCGCGACGAAGTCCTGGCGCTGGTGCGCGAACACCTCGCGGACGAGCTCGAGATCGATCCCGCGCGGATCGACGTCTCGACGCGCTTCAAGGAAGATCTCGATGCCGACTCGCTCGACCTCTACACGCTCGTGCAGGAGCTCGAGGACCGCTATGGCGTGCGCATGTCCGACGAGCAGGCGGCGCAGGTCACCACGGTTGGCCAGGCGATCGAGTTCGTCCTCGAGCACGCTCCCGTCGCGGACTCCCCGCCCCAATGACCGCGACGACGAACGCACCGCAAATCGAGGGATCCTGACCGCTGCAACAACTCAGCGACCTGCTCGATACCCTGCCCGAAGCGCTATCGCTACAGGTCTTCACGCACGCGTCCTGGAGCGAGCGGCGAGCCGACTCCTACGAGCGCCTCGCCTTCCTCGGCGACTCCGTGCTCTCGCTTGCCGTGACGACACACCTGTGGACGCGAACGTCGCTCGAGCCGCAGATGGCGGAGCCCCAAGGCGCCGGACGTCTGACGAAGATCCGCGCCCAGGCGGTCTCGGGCCGCGCCTGTCGCGCCGTCGCCGAGCGCCTTGGCGTGCCCGAGCGGCTGCGCGCCGTCGCCCCGCCGGCCTCGGGTGGTGGCACGGGAGGACAGGCGGCGGACGAGCTCGTGCGTTCCGAGCGCGTGCTCGCGTCGATCGTCGAAGCCGCGATCGGAGCCTGCTACCTCGAGTACGGATACGAGCGCACGGCGGCGGCGGTCGTCGAGGCATTCAAGCCCGAGATCGCCGATGCGCTCGAACACTCGCTCGACTTCAAGTCTGCGCTGCAGGAGCGCCTGGCACAGCGTGGCGAGGCGGTCGAGTACGAATTGCTCGAACAGGCCGGCCCCGCGCATGACCGGCGCTTCACGCTGGTCGCGCAGGTGCAGGGAAGCGAGCTCGGACGGGGCAGCGGCCGATCCAAGCAGGAGGCGGAGCAGGAGGCGGCGCGCCTCGCGCTCGAGCGGTTGGATGGTTGATCCAGCGCAAGGCACGGCGGCTGCCCGCATGACAGGACCGACGTGCATCTGAAGTCGCTGTCGCTGAAGGGCTTCAAGTCCTTCCCTGAGCGCACGCGACTGGATTTCGGTCCGGGCGTCTCGGTCGTGGTCGGTCCCAACGGCTCGGGCAAGTCCAACATCACCGACGCCGTGCTGTGGGCGATGGGCGAGCAGTCTCCACTGGCGGTCCGCGGCCAGTCGATGCAGGACGTGATCTTCGGCGGCGGTCACGGTCAGCAGGCGCGCGGCGCGGCGGAGGTGGAGCTCGTGCTCGACAACGTCGACGGCGCCCTGCCGCTGGACTTCTCCGAGATCTCGATCCTGCGGCGGCTCGATCGCACGGGAGAGGGTGAGTACAGGCTCAACGGCGCCCGCTGCCGACTGGTCGACGTGCTCGAGATCCTGTCCGACACGGGGCTCGGCAAGGAGGGCCATTCGATCGTCTCCCAGGGTCGCGTCGAATCGATCGTCACGTCGCGGCCGCGCGATCGCCGGCTGCTGATCGAAGAGGCGGCGGGGCTCGGCAAGCACCGCAAGCGGCGCCGCCGCGCGCAGCTCAAGCTCGCGCGGACACAGGACAACCTCGACCGCGCGCTGGACGTCGAGCGCGAGGCGCGCTCTCACCTGCGGCCGCTCAAGCGCCAGGCCGAAGCGGCCGAGCTGCACGAGCGCCTGGAGCTCCAATCGCTGCAGGCGCGTTGGGAGCTCGCCCGCGGGGCCGCCCGCTCGAGGGTCGACGAGCTCGCCGATGCCGAGCGCCAGGCGACCGCGGCACGCGGGCGCCGCGAGCAGGCCGAACGCGCGCTCGCCGACGTCGCGGCGCGGCGCGAGCAGGCGGAGCAGGCGCTCGCGCGGCGCTCCGAGCGCCGCGAGCAGGAGGCCGCCCGCTGCTTCGCCTCCCGCACTGCGGCCGATCGCGTGGGCCTCAGGCTGGAGGGCGTTCGCGCGGCAGCCGCGGCGCTCGAGCAACGCCTGGCTGCGGACCGCCTGAGCCTCGCCGCCGAGGGCGAGCCGCCGGCCGTCGCAGAGCCCGGCACCGAGCAGCGCATCGTCGAGCTGATGCGTGAGCTCGACGGGCTCGAGCACGACGAGGGTCTTGCGGAGCTCGATGCCGAGCTCGAGCGCGCCGCCGAGGATGTCCTCAGCGCGGCGCGGCGGGCAAGCGAGGCCGAGCAGGCGCTGGCGGTCGCGCAAGCGGCAGCCGAAGAGTCGCTCGCGGCGCACCGCGCGGCGGAGGGCGATTTCGAGTCCGCGCGTCGCAGCACGGCGGCGATCGAGGCTGAGCTTGCGGGCGTCAACCAATTCCTCGAGGGCCTGGCGGGCGTCGGGGCCGCCGGTGGGCGCACGCTGGCGGAAGATCTCGGCGTGACGGCCGGCTATGAGCTTGCGCTCACGGCGGCCTTGGGGCACCGGCTGCGAGCGGCGGTCGTGACGGACCTGGCCGCGGGGGCCGATTTGCTCGATCGCGCCGGGCGCGACGGAGGGGCGGCGCTCGTTGCCGGCCCACCCGCGAACCTGCCGGCGGCGTTTGGGGCGCCCATCTCTGGCGCCGAGCTCCTCTCCGAGCACGTCGATGGCGCGCGGCAAGCCGTGGTGGTGGCGACGGCGCTGCTGCGCGACGTCTGGGTCGTCGAGGACCTCACGGCGCTGCCGGCGGACTTCGATGGTGTCGCCGTGACGCGCTCCGGGCGAATCTGGCTGGGCGGTGCACGCGAGCTGCGCCAGCTCCCCGAGGGCGGCGACGAACGTCTGCTCGCCGAGCGAAACCGGCGCGACGCCCTGGTCGCCGATGCCGAGCTCGCCGGCGAGCGGCAGCGGACGGCCTCGGCGGCGGTGCAGACCGCCGCGACAGCCCTGGCGGCGGCCGACGCCGCGCGCGACGAGGCCGGCGTTGCGTTGCGCGAGGCGCGCGACGAGGACGACCGTGCCGCCGACCGCAGGCGCCGGGCCGAGTGGCGGGCACGCCAGCGCCGAGAGACACCGGAAGGCCCCGCGGCGATCCGGCGGGCGCAGATCGAAGCCGAGCTGGCGGCCGAGCGCCGGATCGCCGCGAGCGTCGACCGAGCCCACGCTGAGCACGCCGCACGAGCGGCACAAACTGTCGCGCGGATCGCCCGGGCGGAGGAGCTCCTGCCCTCGGCGCAACGCCTGGTCGTCGCGCTCGAGCAGACGGCTGCCGCGCTCGCCGAGCGAGTACAGATGCTCGAGCGCGCGCTCGACGCCGACCGGGCGGAGGGCGCCGAGCTGGCGGCCGAGCTGCGCGCCTGCGCGAGCGAGGAGGCCGACCTTCACGCCAAGCTACGCACCCGCGGCGACGAGCTGACCGCCGTGGAGGTTCGCGCGCAGCAGGTTCGCGACGCGGCGGCGGACGCCGAGTCCGAGCTGGGTGAGCTGGCCGAGCGTCTCGGGCTCGAAGCCGCCCCCGCCGACCAGCCGCTCTCCGAGGAGGAGCGCACGGCGTTCGACCAGCGCGTCGCCAGGCTGGCCCGGCGGCGCGAGCAGCTCGGTCCTGTCAATCCGCTCGCGAAGGACGAGTACGCCGACGCGCTCGCGCGCGTCGAGGAACTCGAGCTCCAGCGCACCGACCTCGAAGCCGCGATGCGCGAGCTACAGTCGCTGATCTCGGAGACCGACCGTCACATTCGCGAGACCTTCGAGAGCACGCTCGACGCCGCCGCCCGCTACTTCGAAGAGATCGTCGAGCAGCTCTTTCCGGGAGGCCGCGGGCGCCTGCGCCTGGTCCGTGAGGACGTTCGACCGCGTTCGGTGCTCGGAGGCGGGACGGCGTCATCCGACGAGGCCGGAGCTGGCGATGATGACGCTCAGGCCGAGGCCGAGGAGACGCGTGAGAGCGACCCCGACGAGGAAGTCGGCGTAGAGATCGAGCTGACGCCGGCCGGCAAGTCGATGAAGCGGCTCTCGCTGCTGTCGGGCGGCGAGAAGTCGCTCACCGCGCTGGCGTTCCTGTTCGCCGTGTTCCTTGCGCGGCCATGCCCCTTCTACATCCTCGATGAGGTCGAGGCGGCGCTCGACGACCTCAACATCGATCGCTTCCTCGGATTGCTGCGGCGCTATTCCAGCCGCGCCCAGTTCATCGTCGTCACCCACCAGAAGCGCACGATGGAAGCCGCCGACGTGCTCTACGGGGTCTCGATGGGCTCCGACGGCGTGTCGAAGGTGATCTCGCATCGGCTGCCGGCCGCGGTCGAGCAGCCGGACCGCGAGCAGGCGCCCGCGGCCTAGTCTAGGCGGCTCGCAGGAAACGCCGGAGCGCTTCGCGGATAATCGCCGAAGCCGTGGTTCCCTCCGACCGGGCACGCTGGAGGAGCTGTCGTCGCAGCTCGGGGTCGAGGCGGACAGACTCAACGCTCGCCGGCGAGGACCCGAGGGCAGGACGGCCGCGCTTGGGGCGCCGCGCGATCAGTTGATCGACGTCGTAGCCAGCTTCGGCCTCAGCAGCGAGGGCCTCAACTTCCGCGTCGGTGATCGGCTGACCGGAGCGGGTGTGCCCGGTAGCGTGATGGATGTCCTCGTCGACGACACCGTGGTTTCGCGCCGAGTCGTGGATCTCCACTGCGCTTAGTGTACTACGAAAAAGAAGCCGGCTGCACACCCATGCGGAAGCCCTCCCAGACATCTACGACGCCGCGCATACCTCTGCCATCCCAGCCGGCCCCTTCCAGCTGCGGGTGAAGGCCCGTCGGCGATTACGTACGAGCCGCGAAAGCGCCGACCGCGCCGAGCTGCGCTTCTGCAATCGCCTACGGGAGCAGGCGTGATCCAGCGCACCGCTCCAGCAGCTCCTCCTCGTCGTGGGTGTCGCACAAAGGTGCACGCGGACCGCCGTTGCGCCTCCATCGATCAGTGCGCCGGCGCTCGTGACGCGTTGATCCCTGCCGAGGGCCTTTTCAGGTCCCGGCGGCGGCTAATTGGTGCTTGTGGAGCTTCATCAGGTTGTGGGTTGCCGTGATCAGGCGCCACTCGGAGCGCACCGCGGATCTGCCTCGTCGTTGGAAGCTGTCGATCCTGCGGTTGTGTTTGGTGTGTGCGAACACGGGCTCGACCATCACCTTGCGTCTTCGGTAGAGCCCGCCGCCGTAGTCGGTCTCAAGGACCGAGCGCATCCAGGCGTAGCGGCCGCCGTGCCACCCGCGTCGAGGTATGCCGTGTTTGCCGGCGTCGGGTGGGATCAGCACCTGGGTGCCGCCACCGATGACGTTGTCGATCTGCTGCTCGTGCCAGTAGCCGGTGTCAGCGACCGCCACGCCGGGAGTCTCGCTGACGCCGACCTTCTCGAGCTCCTTGTTGGTGGCTTCGACCATCGGCTGTAGGTGTCCGAAGTCCGGTGAGCTGGCGGTCACCTCGGCGGCGATCACGACCTGCTGCTCGTTGACGACGGCCTGCGCGTTGTAGCCCTGGGTATAGCTGCGCGGCGTCTTGACGTTGCGCGAGTCCAGGTCGGTCGTGTTGATCTTCCCCGCCGGGGTGTCCGGCGGCTCGTAGGGCTTCGGCGGGGGACTGAGCCGTCGCCCTTGCGTGTCGCGCCCGTGCGCCCGGTAGTGCTCGTAAGCCTCGTTCGCCTCGCGCTCGACCGCCAGGTTCTCCTGCAGTCGTCGCTCTGACTCCAGCAGCCGCTCAGAACGCGACCGTGGAATCGGGTCGGCCTTCAGGCGCCGATGCTCATCGAGCTGCC